>JBGPGM010000068.1:0-8424 GCA_041483855.1 Phycisphaerae bacterium
CCTTGACGATGAGAATGGCGGCGGACTGGCGGCCGCGGATGTCGCTGCCTTCTTTCTCGGCCGCGCGGAGGGCCGCGAGCAGCCGGTCGGCCAGCGGCCCCGAGCCGGACTCGAAGGCCTTGGCCATGGCGGCGGGAACGGTCGGGGTGCGCATCAGGTTGGCCTGGCAGGAGTAGACCGAGCCGTCCGGGGCGGGGCCGTTCTTGTGCGAGGCCTCGGCGATGCAGCGCTCGCCGGTGTGGGTGGCGACATGGCCCGCCGCGTCGATCATGGCGACCTGGCGCACGGCGGCGCCCGTGTCCGCGGCCGTGAGCGCTGCCAGGGCCTGCGGGGCCGTCTTTCCGGCGCGCATGAGGTCCAGGCCGAGAGGTCCGTAGGTGACTTCGACGAGGCTCTGGGTCGCGACAGCGCCGACGCCCGCCTCGGCCCAAGGAACGACGGAACCGACGGAGAACCAGTGGGACTGGACGGCGACACCGAGCTGGCCGGTAGCCGCGTCGCGGGCGACGATGGAGTAGGTGGCGACGGGGCGGTGAGGCGTGCCGGTCGGGAACGCGTCGGAGGAGTAGCGGGTCATGGGGGCAGGTCCTGTGGAGCAAGCCGTGACGGCGAGGGCTCCGAGCACGACGCCGAGGCGGGCGATCAGGCCGGGGCGGTGCGTCGGGGGCATTGCGGATCTCCGAGGCTGGGGACTGGGGGGCGCGCCGATCAGGCACGCTGATCCGTGTCCGTCTCCTCCAGGTGGAACTTGTGCATCAGGCGATGGAAGAGCGGCGTGACGATGATCCCTCCGGCGGTCAGGAAAACGAGGCCGGAGAAGAGTGCGTACAGTGTGACGAACACCTTCGCGGCGTCGGTCTTGAGTTCGCCGACAGGCCCCATGCCGGTAAGGATCATGGCCGCGGCGTACACGGAATCGAGCCATCGCATGTTCTCGAAAACGTGGTAGCCGAAGGCGCCGACACCGATAGAGAATGCGATCAGCCCGACGGACATGCCCACGGACTTCAAGACGCGGACGATGAACGCGGCGAAGGGGAGGAGTTGCTCACGCCGGTGCTCGAACATGGGAGTGATCCTGCGGGCGAGAAGGAATGCTCAGGGCGTGCAAGCCGCGTGGACGATCGACCCGGTGAGGGCGGCTCGATCACGAGCTGTACTCGCTCATCGGCGGGCAGGTGCATACCAGATGCCGATCCCCGTACGGGTTGTCGATCCGGGCCACCGGCGGCCAGAACTTGTGGGTGCGCAGCCACGGGGCGGGGAACGCGGCCTGCTCGCGCCCGTAGGGGTGCGTCCAGGCGTCGGCAGCGACCGCCGTCGCGGTGTGGGGTGCGTTCTTGAGCGGGTTGTCGGCGCGATCCAGGCGGCCCTCTTCAATGTCGCGGATTTCTTGGCGCATAGCGATCATCGCGTCGCAGAAGCGGTCCAGTTCCGCCTTGGGCTCGCTCTCCGTCGGCTCGATCATCAGCGTGCCGGGGACGGGGAAGGACATCGTGGGCGCGTGGAAGCCGTAGTCCATCAGCCGTTTGGCGAAGTCGTCCACCTTGACGCCCGCGGAGTCCTCCAATTGGCGGACGTCGAGGATGAACTCGTGGGCGACGCAACCATTCTTGCCCTTGTAGAGGATTGGGTAGTGCTCTTCGAGCCGTTTAGCCATGTAGTTGGCGCTGAGGATGGCCACCTGCGTGGCCTTCTTCAGTCCGGCGGCCCCCATCAGCGCGATGTACACGTACGAGATCGTCAGGATGCTGGGCGAGCCCCAGGGCGCGGCCGCGACGGGGCCGATGGCGTGCGCCCCGGCAGTGTCGGGCCGGACGACGGGGTGACCAGGCAGGAACGGGGCCAAGTGCTTGCCGACGCCGATCGGGCCCATGCCCGGGCCGCCGCCGCCGTGCGGGATGCAGAAGGTCTTGTGCAGGTTGAGGTGGCAGACGTCCGCGCCGATCCCTCCGTCCCCGCCGGGGCGGCACAGGCCGACCTGGGCGTTCATGTTGGCGCCGTCCATGTACACCTGGCCGCCGTGCTCGTGGACGATCCGGCAGATGTCCTTGATCCCCTCTTCGAAGACGCCGTGTGTGGAGGGGTAGGTGACCATCAGGGCGCCCAGGTCCTTGGCGTGCTCCGCGGCCTTGGCCTTCAGGTCCCCGAGGTCCACGTTCCCCTGCTCGTCGCAGGCGACGGCGACGACGTTGAAGCCGGCGATGACCGCCGAGGCAGGGTTCGTGCCGTGCGCCGAGTCGGGGATGAGGCAGACGTTGCGCCCCCCTTGGCCGCGGCTCTCGTGGTAAGCGCGGATGACCAGCAGGCCGGCGTATTCGCCCTGCGAGCCGGCGTTGGGCTGGAGGCTGACGGCCGCAAAGCCGGTGATCTCGGCGAGCCAGGACTCCAGGCGGGTAAAGAGTCGCTGGTAGCCGCGGGTCTGGTCGGCGGGGGCGAAAGGGTGGATCCGCCCGAACTCGGGCCAGGAGACGGGGAGCATCTCGCTGGTGGCATTGAGTTTCATCGTGCACGAGCCCAGCGGGATCATGGAGTGGGCCAGGGAGAGGTCGCGTGACTGGAGCGTGAAGATGTATCGGAGGAGTTCGGTCTCGGAATGGTGGGCGTTGAAGACAGGGTGCGCCAGGAACGCGCTGGTGCGGGCGAAGGCGGGCGGGAAATCGATCGTCGCCGAGCCGGCCAGTTCGTCCACGTTCTCGTTGCCCGTGCCGCCGAAAGCCGCGAGCACATCGCGCAACGCGGCCTGGTCCGCCGTCTCGTCGAGGGCGATAACGACGGTGCCGTCGGCGAAGTCGCGCAGGTTGATCCGGCGCGCGCGCGCGGCGCCGAGCACGTCGTGCGTCGATCGCCCGACGGGCCGGACCCTCAGCGTGTCGAAGACGAGGTCATCGACGATCTGATGACCCAAGCGCAGCAGGCCGGCGCGCAGGGTCTGCGTCAGCGCGTGGACGCGCCGTGCGATGGTGCGCAAGCCGGTCGGGCCGTGGTAGACGGCGTACATGCCGGCCATGATGGCCAGCAGGGCCTGGGCGGTGCAGATGTTGCTGGTGGCCCGCTCGCGCTTGATGTGCTGCTCGCGCGTCTGGATGGCCATGCGGTAGGCAACGTGGCCCTGGGCGTCGCGCGAGACGCCGATGATGCGCCCCGGCATCTTGCGGGCATGCTCGGTCTTAGTCGAGATGTACGCCGCGTGCGGACCGCCGAAGCCCATGGGCACGCCGAACCGCTGAGCGCTGCCCACGGCGATGTCGGCCCCCCATTCTCCGGGCGGCTTGATGAGGGCCAGCGCCAGCAGGTCCGCGGCCGCGACGACGAGTGCGCCGGCCTCGTGGGCCCGCGTGGCGAGGTCCTGGTAACACTCGATCCGTCCGTCGGTCGTGGGGAACTGCACGAGCACGCCGCAGAGACCGGCCCGGGCGAAATCGATCGTGCTCGGGTTGCCGACAGCGACGCTGATCCCCATGGAGCGCGCCCGCGTCTGGACGACGGCGATCGTCTGCGGGTGGCAATCGGCCGCCACGAAGAAGGCATGTTTCGCTCCTTGGCGCCCGCCGCCGATCGAGAAGCACATGGCCATCGCCTCGGCCGCCGCGGTGGCCTCATCGAGCAGCGACGCGCCGGCCAGCGGCAATCCGGTCAGGTCAGCGACCATCGTCTGGAAGTTGAGGAGGGCTTCGAGGCGGCCCTGCGAGATCTCGGCCTGGTAGGGCGTGTACTGCGTGTACCAGCCGGGATTCTCGAGGATATTCCGCTGGATGACGGGCGGGATGATGCAGTCCGAGTAGCCCATGCCGATGAAGGACCGGAAAACCTGGTTCTGGGCCGCCATTTGTGCCAGCTCTTGGATCAGTTCGAACTCGCCGCGATCCTCGGCGGCGCCTTGCAGGGACAGCGGACGCTTGAGGCGGATTGACGCGGGCACGGTGGCGTCGGAGAGTTCGTCCAGCGATCGGTAGCCGAGCAGGTCGAGCATCCGCCGGATGTCGGCGTCGTCGGGGCCGATGTGCCGGTGGACGAAGGTGTCGGTGGGGCGCAGGATGGACGCGAGCGCGTGAAGCTCCGCGCCGGGGCCGTTGGCGGACACGGAAGCGGGCGGCATGGCGCTGGATTTCGTGCTCTTCGTGGAGTTCATCGGTCTCTCATAAGGTGACCCCGCGCCCGTCAGCCCGGCCGGGTTTTCGGTCATCCGGTGCGGCCGGCGGTGGGGAGGCCAACTGTAGGGGCTCGCGACATGGCTTGCTACGACCCCGTGCAACCGCACTGCCGGGCACGGGGTGGGCAATCGGTCCGGCGGCGCAGGAAATCCGCGCTAGACTCGTGGACCTCCGACGGAGCGGACCACGTGCGCTCCGCCCGGGATTGCAGACCTGCTTGCACGAGGGAAGGAACCGCGATGGATCGGATCCCAGGACGGTGGATGTTCCGAACGGCAACACTGGGGCTGTGGATGGCCGTCGCGGCCCCCGCGGCCGTGGCCCAGCCGGCGACGCCGGCCGCCGCCGCCCTGCCGGACGAGGCCGACGTCGTCAAGTACCGCGAGCACCTGGTCACGCTGGCCAACCCGTTCTTCGAGGGTCGCGGCTCGGGCTCGCGCGGCAACGCCTTGGCCGCGGACTACCTGGAGTTCTACTACAAGCAGGCGGGATTGGAGCAGACGTTCCCGACGGAGGTGAAGGCGGCGGACGGAACGGAGGTGCTCACGCCGCATTCCTCGTACCGACAGTACTTCGAGGTCGGGCGCGAGGTGCTGGTCTCTATGGCAGAGATGACGGTCAGGGCCGGGGGTGCGGGCTGGAGCGGAGGCGGAGCGGGTGGGCCCGCGGGCTCGCTCAAGCCGGGCGTGGATTTCAACGTGCTCGGGATGTCGTCCAGCGGAACAGTCGAGGGCACCGTCGTGTTCGTGGGCTACTCCATCGTGGACGGCCAGGACGGATACACCACCTACGGCGCCGACGACGACCTGCACGGCAAGGTCGCCATGGTCCTGCGCTTCGAGCCGATGAATGAGGAGGGACGCAGCAAGTTCACCGGCGGACCCTGGAGCAACGCCGCGGCCCTGATGCCCAAGATCCAGCACGCCGTGGAGCACGGTGCCGCGGCCGTGATCCTGGTCTCGCCCCCCGGGGCCAAGGACGATCGGGTGGACCGGCTGGAGACGGCGGCGTCAACGACGCAGGTGGGGCGTGAAGTGAGCGTGCCGGTGGTCATGATGACTGCGGCGCGAGCGGACGAACTGATCCGCGGGGGCGACGAACGTGGGCGGTCGCTGGGGGAACTGCGAAGCGTCGCGGACGCGGCCGGGGGCGTCGTGGCGCTGCCCAACGCCTCGGTGTCGATCAAGGCGGTGGTCGAGCACCGCCCGAAGAAGACGGCAAACATCTCAGGAGTCCTGCGCGGGCACGGGGCGCTGGCGGACGAGTACGTCGTGATCGGGGCGCACTACGACCACGTTGGCTACGGCTACGACGGCGGGTCGGTGACCAACGAGTACGGCAAGATCCACCCGGGCGCGGACGACAACGGGTCCGGCACGGCGGGCGTGCTGCTGGCGATCGACAAGATGAAGCGGTGGTACGCGGGCCTGGCGCCGCAGCAGCCGGTGCGGTCGATCCTGTTCATCAGCTTCAGCGGCGAGGAACTGGGGCTGATCGGGTCGCGCTACTTCGTGCAGAACTCGCCGATCGACGCCTCGGCGACGTACGCGATGATCAACATGGACATGATCGGCCGGCTGCGCGATCGGCACCTGGAGCTGGGCGGCACCGGCACGGCCGAGGGGTTCGATGGGTTCCTCGATCCGGTGCTGACGGCCTCGGGGCTGGCGATCGAGAAGTCCCCCGGCGGGCAGGGCCCGTCGGACCACAGCAGCTTCTACTCCGCGGGCGTGCCTGTGCTCTTCTTTTTCACGGGATTCCACCCGCAGTACCACTCGCCGGGCGATGTGACGGCCCTGGTCAACTTCGAGGGGGCGGTTCAGGTCGTGGATACGGTGTGCGCGATCGCGGCGAAGATGGCGGAGCGGAGCGAGCCGCTGGCGTTCAAGACCACGCAACCGACCTTCGGTCGGGGGCAACCGCAGGCGGCCGCGGGGAACCAGAAGGCCCTGCCTCCCGCGCCCAGCCCCGGCATGGGCGAGGTGAAGGTGCGATTCGGGATCGCCCCGGCCAACTATGCCGACGCCGAGGCGGGCGTGGCGGTCGGCGAGGTGTACCCGGACACCTCGGCGGCCGACGCGGGGATCAAGAAGGGCGACCGCCTGCTCAAGTGGAACGGCGAGGAGATCAGCGACGTGGCGGGGTGGATGGAGTTCCTGGTCAAGGCCAAGCCCGGCGACCTCGTCGAGGTCATCGTCAAGCGCGACGGCAAGGAAGTACCGGTCAAGGTGAAACTCAAGGCGCGCGAGCAAGGCGCGCGTTAGGCTCGGTCACGCGACCCAGCAACGATCTCCGCGAATTTCGCCCCAACAGGGATCACCCGCGCCATCGCCTACGAAATCCACAGAAGCCGCCAGTTGCCCTTCTCCTGCACCACCCAGAGTTCCGTGTAGGCCAGCCCCTTCGTGGCCGCGCCCGTGAGTCGGACGATGTACCGGCGCGGGCCGTCGGGCTGCATGATGATCGTGGGGGACTGCTCGCCGAAGGGCATGCGGGAGAACATCAGGGCGATGTCGCGCCGGTGGTCGATGAGGAACTCGATTGCCTCCTTGGGCTGGCGTCCCTCGTCCCGGAAGTGCCGGTTCGTCTCCTCGCTGATGACCTGGTTGAGCAGCCGCTCGTGGGCGGGGCCCCAGTCACCCTCGGCGATCGCCTCGTCCAGTTGCGTCTCGATGTGCGTCATCAGGTGGCGGATGGTCTTGGAAACGAGCGTCTTGCTGCCGTTGGGGTTGTCGATGACGATCTTGCCGTCGGGCACGGCGGTGGGGTCTTGGAACCGGTCGTAGCGCGGCCCGACGGTGGGCGTGCCGGTCTTCGCGCCGGCGACATCGGCCAGGAACGGGTGGTAGCGGACGATGCGCTGCTGGGGCTCGCACGCGCCCGCAAGGACGCAGGCAGACACGAGTGACAGAGCGGCGGCGCGGCAAAGCAGCGGAGAGGGGGAAAGAGCAGATCGGGAGCGGTGCGAGATCACTGCGCGGCCTCCTGGGGAACGGGCGCGCCTTGGACAGGCCGCACCGCCGGCTCCGGCGCGTGCCGTCGCCAACGGTCGTGAACCAGGAATGACTCGACCGGCTCGGGGGCATCGGCGCGCCAGTGGCAGCCGCGGGACTCCGTCCGCCACAACGCCGAGCGCGCGATCAAGGCGGCGACGAGGAGCATGTTCTGGGTTTGCCAGCCGTCGGGATCGTCGAAGATCTTGTCCAGCGTGTAGCGGGCCCAGAAGTCGATCATCTCGATGGTGTCGGCCAGGCGCGGGCCGGTCCGCTCGATCCCCGCGTTGCGCCACATCGCCGAACGCAGCGACGACAACACGTCGGACAGGTCCAGTTCCGCGTGGTCAGAAGGGCGGATGTCGCTGACGATCGGCACCGGCATCGCGCGAGCGCGGGCCGCGTCCACGGCGCGCCCCGCCGAGCGCGGGTCGGAGTGGGCCGCGTGCCCCGCGGCCTGGCCCATGACCAGTCCCTCCAGCAGCGAGTTGCTCGCCAGCCGGTTGGCGCCGTGAAGGCCCGTCCACGAGGCCTCGCCGGCGGCGTACAGGCCCGGCACATCACTCCGCCCGGAGAGATCGGTGACGACGCCGCCGATCATGTAGTGCGCGGCCGGATTGACCGGGATCAGGTCGGTGGCCGGGTCGAGGTCGAAATGGGCCAGCAGCGACGCGATCCCTGGGAATCGAGCCTTGAAGTTGGGAATGTGGCGCACGTCCAGGAAGACGTGCGTGCCGCCGGTGTGGGCCAGGCGCCGGACGATGGCGCGCGACACGACGTCGCGCGGGGCCAGTTCGGCCAACGGGTGCTCCTCCAGCATGAAGCGGTGGCCGGACTGGTCGAGCAGGTAGGCCCCCTCGCCACGAACCGCCTCGGTGATGAGCGAGCGGTTGGCCCCGGCCAGGTAGAGCGTCGTGGGGTGGAACTGCACGAACGCCATGTCGGCCAGCGTCGCCCCGGCGCGGTAGGCCATGGCCGGGCCGTCGGCCGTGGCCACGCGGGGGTTGGTCGTCTCGCGGTAGACCATCCCCGCGCCGCCCGCGGCCAAGATGGTCGATCGCGCCCAGATCATCTGCAGGCCGTAGCGGGGATGGTGCGTGATCGCACCCATCACCGGCGACCCGGGCTCGTCGGAGGGCGTGATCAGGTCCAGGGCGAAGCAGTTGGTGAACAGACGGATGTGCGGCGTGGAGGCAACCTTGCTGACCAGGCACCGCACCAGTTCCGCCCCCGTCGCATCCCCATCCGCGTGCAGGATGCGGGCGTGCGAGTGCCCG
>JBGPGM010000069.1:0-8375 GCA_041483855.1 Phycisphaerae bacterium
AGGACGTCGCCCAGGTGGTGTCCAAGGCCTTCGAGGACGTGCAGGGAGCCATCAAGTCCGACAAGGACGACCCGGCCAGCCTCAAGCTGCAGGTGGAGACGGCGCGCAAGAACTTCAAGCGCGAGTCGTTCACTCCACAATGCGAAAGGGTGCTCAACGCCTGGCAGGGCCTGGGAGCCGAAGTTGGTGCAGCGCGGGACGCCGTGCTGCGCGACGCGGCCAAGCCCGAGTTCGCCTCGCAGTATGTCTTCTTGGCCCCCGCCGGTGACGCGGACGCGCGCCTGGGCGATTTCGTCAAGAAGGTCTGGGAGGACCTGACCTACAAGGCAATCCGGTCGCTGGCCCGGGCCTCTGAGGCGCAGGCCACCGAGGCGATCCGCGACCTGCGCGCCAAGAGCCGCTTCCCGCTGGCTCCGCCCGCCGACCGGCAGCCCGCCCTGACGCTCGATGAGGTGCTGGCCGCCCAAGCCGACATCCGCAAGGTCCGCGCGGCCGGGGGGTCCGCCGCAGGCGGTACCGCCGCGGCGAAGGTGAACAGCCCGAAGTTCGACAACGAGCTGGACCGGCTGCGCGGTATGGGGGTGGTGCCGCCGGAGGACCGTGACTGGATCGACGCGGTCGCCGCTGTGCTCGAGGGGCTCCCCAGGGTCGCTGGCGAGACGCTGCCGGCCAAGGTGTCGGTCGCCGCAACCGACAAGCTAGATGCCGGCGACACCGATCTGGCGGACCGTTGGCCCGAGATCGCGATCAAGCAGCAGGCCGAGAGCGCGCCCCCGCCGCAGGCCGGCGACCGCGTGCGCAACAACCCGGGCAACCTGGCGGTCCTGTCGTATCCGGGCGACGGGCTGTCGATGTTCTTCTTCACGGCCAACGGGCGTGAGGACGCGGCTGCCAAGCGGCTCGCCGGTCCTTGGTCGCCGCTGCAACTGCTGTTCTTCTGCCCCGAGGCCCAGCGCGACAAGGCCGACGGGCGAATCTGGCACGCCCGGCTCGAGATCCCGCATCCGGGCGGCGCGGTGGTCGGCAAGCTGTGGCTCAAGATCGAGTTCGACAAGGTACTGCCCGAGAAGAAGGACTGGCCCAAGCCCAAGTGAAGGGACCAGGGGACCAAGGGATCGAGGGACCGGGGGATCCGTCGATCCTCCGGTCCCTCGACCCCTTCCCACCCACAGGAGGCGTCGGCATCTCTTTCCTGCAGCGAATCCTGGGCAAGGGCAGCGCCGGCGGGTCCACCGCCGTGCCGCAGGTGTACGTGGGCGCCTTCGGCAAGCACCCGGGGTGGGACGACCACATTGACGACCTCGGCCTGGAGACGGACCGGCTGATCGGCTTCAAGCGGATGCTGTACCTGGACGGGATCGGTGCGGCGATCGATTCGGGGGCGTGGGACAAACTGCACGAGAGCCAGCAGGTCGAGGGGTTCCGGCACGTGGTGCTATGGCGCGTCGGAGGGGGAGGCGGGGACCTGGTCGTGGCGCGCCTGTGGTCGTCGCAGGACGGCAAGGGACGGGCCCGGTACCCGATGGTGGTTTGCGCCCAGTGCCGGGCCTTGCCGCTGCCCTGGGTGCTCGAGAACGTGCTGCCGGCGCTGGAGCGGCTGGAGCAGCGGTGCCGGGCAACGACTTCGGCTCAGGAGGTGCATGCGGCGGTGGACGGGGCGCGCCAGCAACTGCGGGAGCTCGCTCGGGGCGTGCCGCCGGGCCAGCCGGAAGTGATGTTGCCCCGCCGCATCCTGGCCGACCTGGCGGACCTGGTCTCGGCTTCCGCGGTCCGGGCCCCGGGTTCAGAAGCCGATCCCCGCGGCCCAACTCCCGAAACCCGCCCTCACGAGGGCCTCCTGCGCGTGCTGTACCAGGTCGAGCGCGAGATGGGTGCGTTCAAGTCCGCCACCCCCGGCACCCGATTGTCGCGGACCCGGGTGGACGCGGTCCAAGCGCAGCACATGCGGGTGCCGGTGTGCGCCGAGGCGCCGGGCGCGGCGCTGATGCTGTGGATGCAGTTCCTGCTGAGCCAACTGGACCGGGCGGCCCCGATCATGCTGATCCTGCCGCTGGGCGACGCGGGCGTGGGGGGCTGGCTGGACGTGATCGTGGGTGAGCCATCGGGCTCACAGTTCTTCTGCATCCGCGCCGGATCCAAGGCGATCCCGCTGACCACCGACATCCCGTACACGCTCGAGAGCGACTTCGTCGTGCAGGCGCAGGATCAGATCGAGCGGTTGCGCACGGCCGAGGTGGAGCCGTTGGGGTCGCCGGGCGCCAGTGGGATGGGGGGGGGGACGGGGGCGGCGGAGAGCACCGCCCCCCGCGCCGGCAAGCAACTGATCCTGGTGCTCGTCGTCGGCGCCGTGCTGCTTGTCCTCGTCGTCGTCGTTGTGGCGATTGCGCTCATGGGGCCCTCCGGGGCCAAACCGGCGGCCCCCGAGCCGCCCAAGCCAGGCGACGCCGTTCCCGCCCCTCCACTCGCCGCGGTTCCAACGGGCGATGCGGCGCAGGGCCAAGCGGGGGGGGCGTGGAAGGACCTGTGCGCCGCCCATCGGGACTGGTACGGCGCGTTCCGGCGCAAACTGGAAGAGAAGCCCGGTCCCGAGGCCGGTGCGGCGGTGACGCGCCGAGAGTGGTACCGAACCGATACGTCCCTGGCGGCATTGATGACCTCGATCGAGCAAGCCGAGAACGCCGCCGGGCCGCTCGACCCCTGGGCCATCGCCAGCGTCGGGCGCGATCGGGACCTGCAGGCGATCAGCGCCGGACCGCCCCCGGCCGTGGGCTCCGCCGAAGGCGTGCAGAAAACCCAGCGGGCGTTGGCACTGGTGCGGTCCGTCGGCGCGGGGCTTTCGGTCGAGCACTGGCCGACGCTGCGCCGCCTGGCGGACCTGGGCGCCGAGTTCGACCGACGCGGGTGGGGCACGGCTGGGTCGGCGCTCAAGTCCCTGGCGGTGAGCATCGTTCCGGGCAAGGGAGTGGACGTACCGGCGCGCGTGGACGCCGTGTTGGGCGCGGCGGCGCTGGCCGAGGGGGTCGACGGCCGGTGGCAGAAGATCCAGCAGGCTGCCCAGGTGCTCAGGGCCACCAACGACCCGGTGCTGTCGGCTTTCGGCGATTACGCGTCGTCGGCGTCGCGTCGGGTCGCGGGGCGCGGCGACGTGCAGGAACTGCTCGACGAGGGCGCACTCCTCGAGCCGATCGAGGAACTGGGCCGGCGCCTGGCCGACTTCACCCGGCAGGACTGGGAGACGATCGATCACGACCTCTTCGCGCAGAACGGGAAGGCGTACGCGGCCCGGGCCGCGGCCTCTGCCCCGAGCCGTGAGATGTTCCAGGACTGGCTGCTGGAAGCGCCACGCTTCCGGAGCCTGGACCCGGCGGCCAACCCATTGCGGACATGGGAGGCCGACCGGCTGCTGGCGGAGATCGATCAGAAGCGGACCATGCTGGAATCCCGCTACAGACTGAGCCCCGATCAGGCGATCCTCGATCGGGTCGATTCGCTGCGGGGGCGGGTCACGGCCGTGACGGGCTTGGCGTGGAATACCAAGAACCAGGAACGGATCCAGGCGGAGGCCCGCGCCATCCCGACGGAACTCAAGGGCGTGAGCATCGACTTGGATAAGAAGATCGGCGCGGCCGGCATCGCGGCCGGGGCGTCCGCTGCGCAGGTCCGTGACAGCCTCAGGGCCACCACCCAGGTCGTCGCCCGATCCGAAGTGATCAACCAGGTGTGGCTGGCGCTGCGGGATCGGTTGCTGCTGCAGTTCAAAGACGACGCGCAGTACGAGGCACTGGCTAAGGCCGCCCGGGAGATGGGCGAGGCCCTCGTGGGCATCGACAAACAAGTCCCCCAAAGTCCCGCGCCCGACACGGGCGCCGGTGCATTGGGGGCGGCGCTGACCGACGCCGCAACGGTCGAGCGAGAGCAGCGCCTCAAGACACTGCTGGACCCGTGGGTGCAAGCGGGTGCGGAGCGGGCGAGCCCCGAGTTACAGACCGGGATTGCGCGCACGGCCAAGGAGTACGGGGACTGGCTGGCGAGCCTCAACCGGCTCGGGACCGACCTGCACGCCGTCGAGGCGATGCTCGAATCGGCCTACGGGCCCGATGAGGCGGGGCCGGATGGGGTGACCATCGACGCCATCTTGAAGAAGTGGCCCGAAGACTCCCTCATCGGCGCGAGCACCGTCAAGCCGGCCGCCCGCGTGCTGCTGGACCGGGTGGACGCGCTGCGCCGGATTGCCCTCTTGTCCGATCCCGCCCCCTTGGCCCAGGCCGCTCACAACGCGGACCGGCAGCGCCCGGAGTTGGCGGTGGCGGGGTGGCGGCGACTGGGCCAACTGCCGGATCCCGGCTGGCCGTCGAGCCCGGAGCAGTTGGCCGACGAGCGCCGCATCTACGAGTGGTTGCGCCGGATCGTCGATGGCCTGCCCGAGGCGCGCAAACAGACGCTCGCCCAGGAACTCGACCGCGAAGGCCAGGTGCGGTGGACACGTGCGTTCGCACGGCTGACCGATCAGGCCGGCATCGATGCGGCGGCCGAGCACATGGCCGAGTTCGGCGTGCAGCCGGACCGGCTCGAGCCGTGGATGCGGTATAACCTGGCGTTGGCGGCGCTGCGCCGCGCCGTAGGCCAGGGCGCCGCCACGCATTCCGACGCCGCGGCGGGCGCCCAGGCGCTGGCGTTCGCTGGACAGGTTCACTCCCTGGCCGCCGGGGTCGCCCAACGGCCGGAGGTCGCAGGGCTGGTCAGAGAGGTCGAGGCCATCGCCGGCGGCGAGCAAGCAGCCCAGCCGACTATTGACCCCAAGGTCCTCGGTCCTGGGGCGGCCAACGGGGGCTGGGTCGGTTCTATCGACGGCGGAGTTCTCCGCTTCACCCGGGCTGCGTCCGGTGGCGGCCAGGGTGCAACGCAACTGGACTTCATCCGCATTGAACCGGACGGCAAGGGCGTGACCGCGCCGGTGTACCTGGGGACGATGGAAGTATCTCTCGGGGTATTCCTGCAGGTGGTCAGTGCCGCGGGGAAGTGGGAGCAGGTGGCCAAGCTGCTGCCGGCGCCGGACCCGTCCGGCGTGGACTTGCGCGACGGGCCGCGCGTGTGGGTATGGGCGCCCGCCGGCACGGGCGGGCCGGCGGTCAGGGTCGCGGATGAGTGGCTGCGCCGCCTGAGCCCGCGCCCGCCGACCGAGGACTACCCGCCCGGCCTGTACCCGGGGAAGCCATCGGAGGCCGACCCGATGCAGCAGATCCCGCCCGCGGCCGCTATGTATGTCGCGAGCCTGGCCGGCTGTCGGCTGCCGACCAGCGCCGAGTGGCAGGCGGCGTACGCGGCGCAGTGGAAAGAGGTCGAGCGGCGCACGTGCAACCTGCGCGACGAGACGTGGAAAAAGCAGTACGACCACGTGGCCACGATGGCGGAAGCGCGGATCAGGGCGGTGTGGCCCTACGACGGCGCGTTCTGGCCCAGCGCGGCCGGCGACTCCAAGAAGGGTCGCACGTCCCAGGTCGCGCCCTGGGACGACGGCGTGCTGTGGTTCTCAAGAGTCGACTCGGATGTTGACCGGGCGCTGCACCACCTGGTGGGGAACGTTGCCGAGTTTGTATTCGAAGACGCCGCCGGCGCGGAGGCGGTCAAGGACAGCGCCCCGGAGGCAGTGCAGGCGCTGCTGGCCAGGTCCAAGGGGTCCGTGCACGTGATCGGGGGCTCGGCGCTGTCAGCGCCGATCGCCGAGGAGCCGCCGGACGCCCCCTTGGGCGTGGACCCGGACGAGGCGCAGGCCGGGTACGCCGATGTCGGGTTCCGTCTGGCGTTCTCCGCTACCGGGACCGCCCCACCTCGGGAACCGTTGGCCGCACGCCTGGGCCGCACCGTCTCGGGCGCGGTCTTCCTGCGACCATGAGGGACCCCGCGCCGAAGATTGCGTCGGGGGGGGCCGTCAGGTGCCGAACTGCCAGGGAGCCGGCGCGGGTGCCCCCGCCGGTTGACTTGACGGCCGTGGTCGGTTGCCGGTAGCGTGGGTGATTCGAGCGCGTTCCTCAGGGCGAAGGGCGCACCCCTCGGCCGCGCGCCTGCCGGTCCTGGAGAATCTGCGCGAAACGGTTTGGACCAGCCGACTCGAACAGGAGGCGGTATGAAGACGTGTACCGGGCGGCCGCGAGCGGCCAGGGTGTGGTTGACGATGCTGCTCACGGCTGTCTTGGCCGCGGAGTTCGCTCCGTCGGCTCGAGGTCAGAACATCGATCAGAAGGGTGGCGTGATCCGCCCCCAGCCACCGATTCCGCTGACGAAGCCCGGCAGGCCGGCCCCGCCCCCTCCACAGCCCGCGCCGATCCCGCCCGGCGCCCCAGAAGTGGACGACGGCCCGGTGTACCGAGTGAGCCAGTTCGTCCTTCATTACGCCAAGGACAACCCACAACTGCCGCGCCCCGAAGAGATCCTGCAGGCCACGGTGCAACTGGGCCGGATCTCCACCGGGTTTGTCGCGCCGCGAGAGGGTGTTCAGAGCTTCACGATCCGGCTGGAGGAGGTCGGGCGGGAGAAGGTCGAGAGCTTCCACTTCAGCGCGCTGGCGATCGTCGTCCAGGCCATCTCCAACGAGTACAGCCGGCGGGGCATCATGGGCACGCTGGTGACCATGGAGGAGGACATCGCCATCGCCCCGGCCGACCCGAACTACCGCAAGGACCTTCGGCCGGCTGGCCAGACCGCGCTCAGGGTGCTCGTCCGCACGGGCATCGTCACGAAGGTCCGCACGCTGGCGTTCGGCGACCGTATCCCCGTCAAGGACCGCGTGGACAACCCCAAGCACGATCGGATCCGCGAGATGTCGCCGGTCCAGCCGGCCGCGTCACCCGACGACCCTAACCGGCAGGACCTGCTCGACAGGAACGCGATCGACGACTACGTGTACCGGCTCAACCGCCACCCCGGGCGGCGTGTGGACGTCGCGGTCGGCTCGGCCGGCGAGCCCGGGACCGTCTCGCTGGACTACCTGGTGACGGAGAACCGGCCCTGGCTGGTCTACGGGCAGGTCTCCAACACGGGGACCAAGCAGACCAACCAGTGGCGCGAGCGTTTCGGCTTCCAGCACAACCAGTTGACGGGGCACGACGACGTCCTGTCGCTGGACTACATCACGGCGGGGTTCGACGTGGCCCACGCGGTCGTCGGCTCGTACGAGGCGCCGTTGTTCAGGGCGGAGCGGCTGCGCTGGCGGGCCTACGGGTCGTGGAACCAGTTCACGGCCTCGGACGTGGGGGCGGCCAACGAAACGTTCACCGGCAGCGGCTATGCCGCGGGCGGCGAACTCGTGGCGAACGTGTTCCAGCACCATGAGTTCTTCATCGACGTCGTGGGAGGGGCGCGCTGGCAGCACATCGAAGTGAACAACGAGGTGACGGGCAACAACGGGGCGAGCGACTTCTTCATGCCGTATGTCGGGCTGCGCGCGGAGCGCGACACGGACACGGCGACCACCAGGGCCATGGTGAACCTCGAGACGAACGTGCCGGGCGTCGCCGGCACGGATCAGGATCAACTGCTGCAGATGGGGCGCGTGGAGACCTCGGACGATTGGGTCGCGATGCAGTGGGACGTGAGCCAGTCGTTCTACCTAGAACCGCTGATCAACCGCACGGCCTGGGAGGACACCAGCGACAAGGGCCATCCGATGCTGGCCCACGAGATTGCCCTTTCGTTCAAGGGCCAATACGCCTTCGGGGATCGCCGCCTGATCCCGAACATGGAGCAGGTGCTGGGCGGGCTCTACACCGTCCGCGGCTACCCGGAATCGGTGGTGGCGGGCGACACGATCCTGGTCGGGTCCGTCGAATACCGCTACCACATCCCGCGCGGGCTCCGGTATGACTCGGAGCCGAAGGGAATGCTCTTCGGCCAGCCGTTCCGTTGGCGGCCCTCGCAGCCCTACGGCCGGGCCGACTGGGACCTCATCGTGCGGGGCTTCCTCGACGCGGGCAGGGCGATCAACAGTAACATCTCGGTCACCGAGCATGACGAGACGCTCGTGGGCGCCGGCGTGGGCGTGGAGTTCCTTTTCAAGCGGAACCTGAGCCTGCGGGTGGACTGGGGCGTCGCGCTGCACGAGGTGCAGGACCCCAAGGTGACCGAGGGGAGCAACCGGTTCCACATTGTGGCGACCATTCTCTTCTAGCACGGGCACGGCCCGCGGCGGGGTGTATGTTCCCAGACTGGGCAAGGGGCGGCGGCGGGGGCGGGGGACGCGCGGGCGCGCCGGCAACTGTGGAAGCCTGATCCGAGGAGATGCTCATGGCCAGGACAACGAACCGCAAATCGATCACCGCCGGGTACGTCGTCGGGCTGAGCCTGGGCAAGTACGCCTTCGTCGGCGGCGGGCTGGTGGC
>JBGPGM010000070.1:0-8344 GCA_041483855.1 Phycisphaerae bacterium
CATCCGCACCAGTTCGTCGTACACACCCTGCGGCGTCGAACCCGTGGCCAGCCCCAGCACCGCCCGCTTCCCTTCCTTCGCTCTCTGCCGGATCACTTCCGCGATCCGCTCCGCCACCGCCCGGCTCGCCGCCGCGCCCGTCGGATACACCGCGACGGGGATCCGCTCCACGCCCACGCATGCCGCGCTCCCGCTCCCTTCGCTCTTGCGCTCAGTGTTTGCGCCCATCGCGCCCGACTTCCCTTCATTGCCCGCCCGCCGAAACACTAGCAACCCCCATCGCCACCCGCGCGCCTCGCCCCGCTACCCTGTGCCACATGGCCCGCATCGGCGTCTGCTCCTGGTCCCTCCACCCCGACAGCCCCGCCGATCTGGTCCACAAGGTCCGCGCGTGCGGCCTCGGCGCCGTCCAACTGGCCCTGGACCCGATCCGCTCCGGCCGATGGCCCGAGGTTGAGACCTCTACCACTCTGCACGCCGCGGGCATCACCATCCTGTCGGGCATGATGGCGATGGAGGGCGAGGATTACTCCTCCCTCGATTCCATCCGGCGCACCGGCGGCGTCCGCCCTGACGCTCACTGGGCACGCAACCTCGAGCACGCGGGCGCGAACGCCCTCCTCGCACGCCGGCTCGGCATCACCCTCGTCACCTTCCACGCCGGCTTTCTCCCCCACGATGCGGGCGACCCGATCCGCGCCACCATGCTCGATCGCCTCCGCCAGGTCACCGACGCCTTCGCCCAACAGGACATTCTCGTTGCCTTCGAGACCGGCCAGGAATCCGCCGCGACGCTTTCCGGCGTCTTGCGCCAACTCAACCGCCCCACCGTCGGCGTCAACTTCGACCCCGCCAACATGATCCTCTACGGCATGGGCGATCCGGTGCAGGCTCTGTCCACCCTCGTTCCCTGGGTGCGCCAGGTTCACGTCAAGGACGCCCGCCCCACCAGCACGCCCGGCACGTGGGGGCGCGAAACCCCCGCCGGCCAGGGCGCCGTTGACTGGCCCGCATTCTTCCGCGTCGTCCGCGAACACCGTATCGACGTGGGCTTCGTGATCGAGCGCGAGGGCGGCGACACCAGGATCGACGACATCCGGCACGCATGGGGGCTTATCGACCGCTCCCTCCCGCCGGCCGGAGACCACCCTTGATGACGCCACCAATTCCCATCGGCGTCGGCGTCATCGGCCTTGGCTTCATGGGCCGCACTCATGTCGCCGCCTACCAGTCCGCCGCCGCCGCCGGCTACCCCTGCCGCCTCGTCGCCGTCTGCGACCCCAGCCACGACAGACTCACCGGCCAGTCCGGCGAGGCGGGCAACCTCGCCACCGGCGCCGACCGGGGCCGTCTCTTCGACCCTACCCTGGTCCACGCCTACGCCGACCCCGAGCGCCTGCTGGCCGACTCGGCCGTTCACCTGGTCAGCATCTGCACCTACACCGAAACCCACGTGGACCTCGCCCTGCGGGCCCTGGCCGCCGGCAAGCATGTCCTGGTCGAAAAGCCCGTCGCGCTCAGGTCGCCGGATGTCCGCCGACTCGCCGACGGCGCGGACGCCAGCGGCCGACTGTGCATGCCCGCCATGTGCGTCCGTTTCTGGCCCGGCTGGGATTGGCTCCACGACACGATCAGCAACAACTCCCTCGGCGCCGTCCGTAGCGCCGTATTCCAGCGCCTGGGCAGCGGCCCGCGCTGGGCCGCGGATTTCTATCGTGATTACTCGCGCAGCGGCGGCGCCCTCTACGACCTGCACGTCCATGACGTTGATTTCATCTATTGGTGCTTCGGCCGCCCCGACGCCATCTCCAGCACCGGCTCGCTCGACCACTTGACCACCCACTTCCGTTTCCAGAAAGGCTGCGGCCCACGCCACGTCACCGCCGAAGGCGGCTGGGACCTCGCCCCCGCGGCCGGATTCCGGATGCGCTTCCTTGTCGCCTTCGAGCAGGGCACCGCCGACTACGACCTAGCGCGACAGCCGCCGGTGCTGCTGCACCGCGCCTACCGCTCCGAACCCATCTCGATCGGCCCCGTCGGCCCCTACGACGCCGAGGTCCGCCACCTCATCGACGCGATTGCTACCGGCCGCACCGACCTGCGAGCCACTCTCGCCGACGCCGTCGCCGTGACCGAACTCCTCGAAGCCCAACGCCGCAGCCTCGACACCGGCCTCACCGTGACGACGTGAGCCGGCGCCGCGGCATCGGGGCGTGGCTCGAGTCGCGCCTGGCTTTCACGCCTCGCCAGCTTCCTCCCCATCCGTACTCACGTCATTCCGGAACAACATCACGAAAACAACCATGATCGTCGCCGCCAGCAGGCACGGCACCAGCCAGATCATCTGCCAGTCCACGACCTTCGCCTCCCCTTCGCCGCGCGTGTAGTTCCCCACCAGCCACCCGAACACGCGCGCCCCGATCCCCAGCCCCAGCCCCTGCGTGATCAGCACCAGGAACCCCTGCGCCTGCCCGCGGATCTGGCGCGGCGCTTTCTTGTCCACGTAGATGAACCCCGTTACGAAGAAGAAGTCGTAGCAGACCCCGTGCAGCACCACCCCCACCATCGCCATCCACATCACCTTGTTCCCGGCGGCCGCGGAGAACAGCCCGTACCTCGCTACCCACGCCAGCATCCCCACGGCCAGCATCCACTTCACGCCCAGGCGCGCGAAGAAGATCGGCATGAGCACCATGAACACGATCTCCGACATCTGTCCGTACGACATCGTCATCGTCGCGTTCTTGAAGCCGACGTACTCCACGAAGTTCCGCCCCTGGTTGTAGTACCCCGCCAGCGGGATGCAGATCAGGAACGAGCACACGATGAACACCAGGTAACTCGGCTGCGCCAGCAGCCGCAGCGAGTCCAGCCCCAGCACCTGGCGCACCGTCACCGTCCTGCCCGCCACCGGCGGCGGCGTGTGCGGCAGCGTCATCGAGAACAGCCCCAGCAGCACGCCCGCCCCCCCCGCGATGTAGAACTGCATCTCCGACCTGTCTCCGGCCGCGATCCACGTCAGGTCCGACCCCCACGCCTTGAGGTTCCCCCCCACGACGATGTTCCCGACGATCCACCCGATCGTCCCGAACACCCGCACGATGGGGAACTGCTTCTGCGGGTCCGTCATGTGATGGAAGCACAGCGTGTTCGTCAACCCCAGCGTCGGCATGTAGCACAGCATGTGCGCCAGCAGCAGCAGCACGAACGGGTGAAAGAAGTTCAGCCCCCGACCCGGTCCGGCCGCGGCGACCACCGCCGGCACCGCCAGCAACGCCGCGCCTCCCACCAGGTGCATCACCCCCAGCACCCGCTGCGTGGCGAAGAATCGGTCCGCGACCAGCCCCAGGAAGAACGGCGAAATGATCGCCGCGATCGGACCCACCGTGTACGCCCACGCCGTCAGCCCGTCGATCCCCTGCACCCCCATCCAGCCGGTCATCGACACGTACCACGCCCCCCACACGAAGAACTGCAGGAACATCATCGCCGACAGGCGCGCCCCGACGAGCGCCGATCCGATTCGCTCCGTCGATTCGTTCATGACGACCCTTTCATGCGAATCGGCCGCCGCCACCGCGCGCCGGGCTGAGGCCGCGCCAGTCTACCGGAACGACGCCGCGCGCGTCACCGCACGGTGCGCTCGGGGGCATCCCGCTGCGTCCACCTCAGCAGGCCGCTCGGATCTAACTCTGTCCGCACCACGCCGTCGTCCGCCCGCTGCTCCACCACCGCCGCCACAGCGCCCCAACGCCGAAGCATCTCGATCCCCTTGTCGCTTCCCATCACGCACACCGCCGACGCCAACGCATCCACCTCCTCCCCGCGCGCCCCCACCACCGTCGCCGACATCCGGTTGGTCATCCCCAACCCGGTCTTGGGGTCCACCAGGTGCGAGTACCTCTGGCCCCCGATGTCCACGTACTGTTCCGTGTCCCCCGAGGTAGATACCGCCCCGTCGGTCAGCAGAATCGTCGGCGGCGGCCCCCGCGTCTTCACCTCATCCTGCTCCTGCTCCAGCTTCACCGCCCACCCCGCGCGCCCGGGCGGCGGGTCGCCCGCGGCGATGTCCCCCGCCAACGCCACCAGGCACCGGTTCAACCCGCGCTGGCGCAGCGCCTCCACGGCGCGGCGCGCCGCGTACCCCTTGGCGATTCCCCCCAGGTCCAGCCTCATCCCCTTGACACGCAGTTCCACGGTCCGTCGCACCGGGTCCAGCACCATTTTCTCGTACCCGATCAACGCCAGCGCTCGCGCCAACGCCTCCGGCTCCGGCATCACGCCCGTCCGGCGCGCCTCGCGCCACAACCGCACCGCCGGCCCCACCGTCACGTCGAACGCACCGCCGCTGGCGCGCGACACCGCCACCGACCTTTCCAGCACGTCGTACAGGTCCGGCGACACCGCCACCGGCCCCTGGCCGACGCGATCGCACAGCCGCATCAGTTCGCTGTCCGGCCGGTAGTCGCTCATCGCCGCATCGAGTTCCGCGATCCGGTCGAACGCGGACGCGGCGCCGCGCTCCCCCTCCTCCGCGCTGGCCGCATACACGACGATGCGTGCTTGCACCCCCATGCAGACCCTCATAAACTCGAATCGCTGCAACGCGCCGTGCCCCGCACACCCCGTCACAAACACGGCCAGCAGCACCAGGCCGACCGTCCCTCCTCGAAACGTCTGTAGCAGCGCACCCATGAGTTCCAGTTTACATCGATGGCCATCGGCGCTCCGTCGCGCGGGTGCCCGCGGCGGCACCTCTCCCCACGCACGCCACGCCGACGCCAAGCGCGCTGCCGGCTTGGTCGCCATCGCCGCCCTCACCGCCGGCTGTGCCGGCATCGATCCCCCTGCCGTGCCAACCTCGCAACCCGCAGCCCGCACGACCGCTCCCACGCCCGGACCCGCCGCCCCGCCGCTCCAGCCCTTCTCCCAGGACATCCCCTCCGCGGCCTTCAAGTTCGACATGGTCCCCATCGCCGCCAGCCCCGACGGGCGCATCAAGCTCTTCTGGATCGCCAAGACCGAACTGACCTGGGAAGCCTTCGACGTCTTCGTCTACCACCTCGACGCCGACTCCACACCACCCGGCGCCACCGACGCCGTCACCCGGCCATCCAAGCCCTACCTCCCCCCCGACCGCGGCTTCGGTCACGAAGGGTTCGCGGCGATCGGCATGTCGCACCACAATGCCATCGAGTTCTGCAAGTGGCTCTCGGCCAGGAGCGGCCGCCATTACCGCCTCCCCACCGAGGCCGAATGGGAATACGCCTGCCGCGCCGGTCGGTCCGGCCCGTACGGTCTAGGCGACGACGACGCCCGACTCGGCGATTACGCCTGGTTCGCGGAGGACTCCGGCGCTGCGCCCCACGCCGTCGCCTCCCGGAAACCCAACGCCTGGGGCCTCTATGACATGCTCGGAAACGTCGCCGAATGGTGCGACGGCGCCGATGGTAAGCCGGTCACCAAGGGCGGCTCCTACGCCGACCCCGCGGACCGCCTCCGTTGGGACAGCCGCGTCCCCCCCGACCGTGCCTGGAATGCCAGCGACCCCCAGATCCCCAAGAGCCTGTGGTGGCTCGCCGATGGCCCGTTCGTCGGGTTCCGCGTCGTCTGCGAACCCGACGAGCCGCCCAGGAAGAAGTAGCCTTGGGCGCACCACGCCCCCAAGCCCGAGGAGCCCGTCCATGCCGCCCCGCCCGTCTGACATCCAATCCCCCCACGGCTCCGCCGTTTCCGGCGTCACCCGGCGCGAGTTCGTGAAGGCTGCCACCGCCGCGACCGCGGTCGTCGCGCTCCCCGTCGCCGCCGGAACTCTCGCCGTCCCTCGGGCCGCGCACGCCGCCGGGTCCGACTCGCTCAAGATCGGCCTGATCGGCTGCGGCGGGCGCGGCAGCGGGGCCGCCGTTCAGGCCGTCCGCGCCGACAAGGGCGCCGTCCTGACCGCCATGGGCGACGTCTTCGCCGACCGCCTCAAGTCCAGCCTCGAAGGCCTGACCAAGGAACTGGGCGACCTGGCCAAGGAGCGCGTCCAGGTGCCGCCCGAGCGCCAGTTCGTCGGCCTGGACGCCTACCAGCGGGTCATCGACAGCGGCGTCGATGTTGTGCTGCTGACCAGTTACCCCGCCTTCCGCCCGGCCCACCTCCGGGCGGCCATCGCCGCCGGCAAGCACGTCTTTGCCGAGAAGCCCATAGCCGTGGACGGCCCGGGCGTCCGCTCGGTGATCGAATCCGCACAGCACGCGCAGCAGAAGAACCTGGCCCTACTCGTCGGCTTCTGCTGGCGCTACAACGACGGGATGCGCGCGACCTTCGACCACGTCAAGTCCGGCGCCCTCGGCGATGTCGTTTCCGTCCACACCACCTACCACACCGGCACCCTGGGCAGGCAGCCGCGCAAGCTCGGCTGGTCCGACCTCGAGTTCCAGATGCGCAACTGGTGGCACTTCACCTGGCTCTCCGGCGACCACGTCGTCGAGCAGGCCGTCCACAGCATCGACCGCCTCTGCTGGTCCCTTGGCGACAGCCTTCCCCAGAAGGTCACCTGCCTGGGCGGGCGCGCCGCGCGCAGCGGCCCGGAGCACGGCAATGTCTTCGACCACTTCGCCGCCATCTACGAGTACGAGGGCGGCATGCGGTGCTTCCACACCTGCCGACAGATCGACGCCTGCCCCAGCGACAACACCGACTACATCTACGGCGCCAAGGCCTGGTGCACCGTCAACGGCTGGACTCCCACCTACGTCGTCAAGGACCTCGCCGGCAAGACCCTCTGGAACCACCCGGGCTCCCCTGACGACGCCAACAAGATGTACCAGAACGAGCACGACGCCCTGTTTGCCTCCATCCGCGCCGGCAAGCCCATCAACGACGGCGCCCGCGGCGCCAACAGCACCCTCATGGCCATGATGGCCCGCATGGCCGCCTACACCGGCCAGACGCTCTCCTGGGACCAGGCCCTCAACTCCAAGGAGGAACTCGTCCCCGCTACCCTTGAGTTCGGCCCCATGCCCACCCCCCCGGTCGCCGTCCCCGGCCAGACGAAGTTCGCCTGATCCACCCCTACGCCAGGAGCGCCCCATGCCCGGCTTGGACCGTCGCGACTTCCTCAAGACCGCCGGCGTTCTCGCCGCCGGCGCCGCCCTTGCCACCACCAACACGCAGCCCCCGTCCCCCGCTCCCGCCCCCGCCACTCCCGGCGCGCCCAGGAAACGCACGCTCCGCAAGGCCGTGATGATCGGCATGGTCCAGGAAGGCTCCACCATCCTGGACCGGTTCAAACTCCTGCGCGACACCGGGTTCGAGGGCGCCGAGCTCGACAGTCCCAGCCCCATCAAGCCCGAGGAGGTCCTCGACGCCGCCGCGAAGACCGGCCTCAAGGTCCACGGCCTGGTCGATTCCGTCCACTGGAAGATGACCCTGACCAACCCCGTCGAGGAGGTCCGCGCCGAGGGCGTCGCGGCCCTGGAAACCGCCCTGCGCGACGGCAACCGCTACGGCAGCATCAGCATCCTCCTTGTCCCCGGCATCGTCGACAAGGACGCGGCCTACGACGACGCCTACGCCCGCTCCCAGGCCGAGATCCGCAAGGTTCTCCCGCTGGCCGAGCAGATGAAAGTCAAGATCGCCATCGAGAACGTCTGGAACAACTTCCTGCTGAGCCCGTTGGAAGCCGCACGCTACGTCGACGAGTTCAACAGCCCGTGGGTCGGCTGGCACTTCGACATCGGCAACGTCATCAACTTCGGCTGGCCCGAGCAGTGGGTCCGCATCCTCGGCAAGCGCATCCTCAAGCTCCACATCAAGGATTTCAGCCGCGCCAAGCGCGACAAGGAAGGCCTCTGGAAGGGGTTCGACGTCGAGCTCCTCGAGGGCGACGCCGGCTGGCACGCCGTCATGGCCGCCCTCGACCTGGTCGGCTACTCCACGGCGCCGGAAGGCAAATAGGCCACCGCCGAGGTTCGCGGCGGCGACCGCGCCCGCCTCCAGACCATCTCCGAGCAGATGGACCGCATCTTCGCGAGTTGACCCCCCTCCCCACTACGGCCCTTCACGCCGCCGAATGGAGATCCGATGACCACGCCCGCCAACCCTGCCCACGACCCCGGTGTTTCCCGTCGCCAGTTTGTTGCGACCACCGGCGCGCTGGCCGCCGCGGCCTTCGCCGGCGGGTGCACTTCCGAGTCCGCCACCACCGCCGCCGCCGCCGGGCCTCGACGCACCGGCCGCCTCAAGGTCGGCGTCATCGGTTGCGGCGGGCGCGGTTCCGGCGCCGCCGTCAACATCCTCGAAGCCTCGCCCGACACCGAGATCCACGCCCTCGGCGACGTCTTCATGGACCGCATCG
>JBGPGM010000071.1:0-8268 GCA_041483855.1 Phycisphaerae bacterium
GGGCAGGTCCTGGTAGGCGCGGATGGCGACCTCGATGGTGATGCGTTCGCCGTGCTTGTACGCGCGGACGGGCTGGCCCTGGGCATCCAGCAGGCGGACCTGCTCGACCTGGGCATGCCCGGAACCGTAGCGCAGGGCGCTGGGGACATCCTCCTTGAACTCGACAGGCTTGGCCAGAGCCTGCTGCTGCTGCTGGGCCTCTTCGTTGGTGACCTGGCGCACGTGGCCGTAGTAGCGGTCCACCGCTTCCTCGGCGCTGCCCCAGTAGGCGGGCCGGCCTTCATCCAGGAAGAGGCCCTTCTGGCACAGGCTCTTGACGGCGTCGGGCTGGTGGCTGACGAACAGCAGGGTCACGCCGCTGTCGAGGAGTTTCTTCATCCGGGCGATGCACTTCTGCTGGAAGCCGATGTCGCCCACGGCGAGGATCTCGTCGAGGATGAGGATGTCGGGCTGGACGCTGATGGCGACGGCGAAGGCGAGGCGCGCGTGCATGCCGCTGGAGTAGTGCTTGACGGGCTGGTCGATGAAGTCGCCGATGTCGGCAAAGGAGGCGATCTCGTCGAAGCGGGCCTCGATCTCGCGCTTGGAGATGCCCAGGATCGCACCGTTGAGGTAGATGTTGTCGCGACCGGTGAACTCGGGGTTGAACCCGCTGCCCAGCTCGAGCAGCGCGGCGACGCGCCCGCGGACCTCGACCTCGCCCTCGGTCGGGGCGAGGGTGCCGGCGATGAGCTGCAGGAGGGTGCTCTTGCCGGAGCCGTTGCGCCCGACGATGCCGACGGCCTCGCCGCGCCTGACCTGGAAGGAGACGTTGCGCAGGGCCCAGAAGGGGCGGTAGTAGGTGCGCAGGGCGCGCATGAACATCTGCTTGAGGCGGTCGCGGGGCTTGTCGTAGATGTGGTAGCACTTGCTGATGTTGCGGACGTCCAGGGCGAGCAGATCGCTCCCCACGCCGGCGGCCGGCGCGCCCGGCGCGCGAACGACGCCGTTCTGGCCGTTCTCAGAGGACATCCGCCAGCCCCTTCTTGCTCTTGATGAACCACGCGTAGCCCAGGAGCATGACGATGAAGGAGAAGGCGGTGACGACGCCCAGGGCGAGCCAGTCGGGGGCCTGGCCCCACAGCAGGGTGCGCCGAGCGCTCTCGACGATGGTGGTGAGCGGGTTGGCGTTGAGCACGGCGCGGTACGGCTCGGGGACCGCGTCCACGGGGTAGAAGACCGGGGTCATGAAGAAGAGCAGTTGCGTCAGGACGGGCACCACGTTGCGCACGTCGCGGATGAACACCCCGATCGACGCGGCGAACCAGGCCACGCCCAGCGTGAGCATTACCAGGGGTACGACCACCAGCGGGAAGAAGACCACGGTCGCCGGGAGCGACCAGGTGAGCGCCAGCGTGGCGATGAGCAGCAGGACGACGCCGATAGCGCCGAAGACGAGCGCGGCCCCCGCGGCCGAGACGGGCAGCACCTCCAGCGGAAATACAACCTTGCGCACGAGGTTGGGGTGGTCGATGATCAGGCCGGGCGAGCGGTTCACGCACTCGGCGAAGACGTTGAACAGGACATAGCCGCAGAAGAAGTTGAGGGTGAAGTTCGCCTGGCCGGCCAGGCCGCTCGCTCCCCCCCCGGGCATCTGCTGCCAGCGGTTCCTGAAGACGACGCCGAAGAGAAAGGTGTAGATGGCCAGCGTCAGCAGGGGCTGGGTGACCGTCCAGGCCAGGCCCAGGGCGGTGCCCTTGTGGCGCATGGCGACGTCGCGCTGGATGAACTGGCGGATCAGGCCGCGGTACGGCCAAAGGTTGCGCCAGAGTGCGTGAAGGCTGAGCAGGTCCGTGATGGGGGTGGACCGGGCCGATCTGATCACCACCGGGGTCGCGTGCATTCGAGCGTTCCGTATCGCGGGAGGGCCCGCGGCGCGGGCCGCCCCCCACCCGTCGCAAGGACCTCCCACCAGCCGAGACGTGGCGGACCAAGGGGCCGGCAGCAGGATATGCGGGCCGTGCGGCAGGGGCGCGATCGACTGGCCTGAGTAGTGGGACGGAGCATGTCAGGGCGGCAGCGGCGGATTCGGAGCGTCGGCGCCGGGAGGCTGATCGCCGGCCAGTTGCCGCAGCCGGGCGGAGACCTTGGCGTACGCCGCGGCAACGCCGAGCATGAGCAGGCCCAGGCCGATGAAACTGGCGACGCGCCAGACGGCCGGAACCTCGGCCAGGTCCATGATGACAGCCTTGAGCGTGGCGGCGCCGAGCAGGGCCAGGCCCGCGTGCCGACAGGGCGGGATCCGCCAAGCGAAGCCGGCGACGAGCATGCCGACGGCGAAGAGTCCCCACCAGATGGAGACGGCGGCCATCTGCGAGGTTTCGTCGTGGGAGAGGACCCGGGCGCCGCGGGCGACTTCGAGGCTGGTGGCGGCGAAGGCAAGGATGATGGCCGAGACGAGTGCGGTCATGGCGAGCGAGCGCGCGGTGGGGTCGCCATCGGGCGCCTGGCGGCGGAGCCACCAGGCGGTGCCGGCCAGCCCGGCGACAATCGACAGGCCCAGCAGCAGGCCGGGGTGGACGCCGACCGGGGCAAGGGACTGGGCCCATCCCGGCTCTACGAACGCGCCGACCCAAGGGGCGATGCTCGCCAGCGTGCCGATCAGGCCGTACCAGTCGAGCGCCAGGCGCCGCTCAGCGGTGTGCGCCAGGGTGGTGAGCAGTCCCAGCCAAAGCCACGCCACGCTGATCGAGGCTTGGCTGGACCGCTCGTGAATGAGCGACCCGAAGAGGACGGCCAGGCCCGCGCCGGTGGCGATGACGGCCATGGTCCGCCATTCGGACCGCGTGCGCCCGATACCGTAGAGAACCACCAGCGCCGCGCCGAGCCACGCCGCCGCGCAAACGACCATGAGGCCGGTCCAGACCGTGAGGTACAGCCCCATCACGTCGATGCCGCCCCGCCCCGCGCCCACGCTGCTGGCCCAGGAGTCGTACAGGGCGAGCTTGGCGGTAGCGATGATCAGGATGATGAAGCCGTAGGCGTGGAGCGCCGGGGCGCTCAGACGCCAGCCGATCAACACGCCGCCCATGGCGATCAACGCCCAACAGATGCTCATCGCGCCCTGGTCGGCGCTGGCATGGACCACCGAGCCGCACAGGAGCGTCAGGCCAACGCCGATGGTAAACCGTGAGACGCCGCGCCAGATGCGCCCGGCGTCGATGTAGATGATCCGCGCGGCCGCGAACCAGGCGGCGGCGCAGAAGGTCATGAGGAGCGTCCATTGAGTGAAGTACAGGCCGAGTGCCGGGTGGCCTCCGCTGGTCAGGCCGCCGCGCCAGGAATCCCAGAGGATGAGCCGCCCCGCGGCGATGGCCAGCACGGCCAGGCCGTAGATGTCCAGCGACCGGGCCCTGAGCCAACGGGCGGCGCCGAGGGCGGCCAAGCCCATGGCCATCCATGCCGCGGCCTGGTACCAGTCGCTCAGGGCGAGCGCGACCGTGGTGATGAGCAGCGCTCCGGCCTGCATCATGAGAGCCGCGCCGAGGCGCTCGGTGTCGGTGCGCGGCACATCGGTCAACACGCGCAGGTTGCCCGCCAGGAGCATGGACAGGCCGATAGCGACGACCAGGCCGCTGGCGGGAACGAACCAGTCCGGGACGATCGGGGGGGCCGCCCAGTGCAGCGCAAGAACGCCCAGAACAACGGTCCACGCGGTGGAGGAGAAACTGGTGAGGACCGGACGAGTGACGCGCCACGTGATGTAATCGGGACGGGCGTCTTCGTGGGGGGGCGGTGATGCGCTGGTCGCGCTGACGCGCCGGGCACTGACAATGAGTTCGGCGTGCATCGCCGCCCAGGCCGCGGCCAGGAACGGCAGGGCGATGAACGGGTGCTTGTACCCGTGTGCGACAACCCAACCGCTGCCGAGCAGGACGGTGCCCCACCAGACGACACCGCGCAAGATGGTGAATGGGCCGCCGAGCCTCGCCGAGAGCGACAGGCCCAGGCCGAGCAGGGCGGTGAGGTAAACGGGCATGACGAGGGGCTCGGGATCGGGGACCCGGAGCACAATGGGCGTCAGGTAGGCGCCGAGGAGTGAGAGGACGGCGATGGAGGCCAGACGGGCGCGGGTGGCCACGACGATGCCGATCATCGAGATGGCCACGAGCAGCGCGAAGGCGACACCGGCGTCCACCTTCGCGTATACGCCGTAGATCGCGTAGGCCGAGGCGTAGAGGGCGCCGAGGCCGGCCGCGGTGATCCCGACCGAGGCGGTGGGGTTGATCTTGCGGCGGATGATCTCGCCGACCGACAGGAGGACGAGGCCGAATGCCCCGCCCATCGAGCACTTGCCGATCGGGCCGATCCAGCCGAACCACCCGCGGTCGATGCCGAGTTTCACGAACAGGCCGACGCCGACGATGACGATCAGGGCGCCGATCGCCGCGAAGACCCAGCCGCCGACGAGCCGCTCGATGCTGACCGCGCCAGCACCTTGTGAAGAGCCGCCGGCGCGGGCCGCGGCGATGCGTGCGCTGGTGGCACGGAATCGCTCCAGCGCTGGATCGCTGAGCGCGGGCCTGGGCGGCGCGACCGGAGGCGGCAACGGCGGGATGAGGCGGGTGGAGGCCGGTGGGCGCGCGGGGGTGGCCCAAGGCATGACTGGTGGCGGGACTACTGGTGGGGCTGCGGTGTATCGGGTGGGTGGGATGGGGCCTGAGGCAGATTCCGAGGGGCGCTCGGCCATGCCCTCGACCGTCTCGGCCGCGTGCCGGATGCCGACCCATTCCTCCAGAGCCTCCAGCCGGGTGGCCAGATCGTCCAGGCGGCGGCGGATGTCGTTGGGGTCTTGGGACATGGGTCGATCTCCGGTAGATCGGCGGACGAACGCGTGTATATTAGTATACACTAACTATCCCAAAGGTCAACCCTTGCACTGGGACCGGTTGGGGACGGCGGCCGGTGAGGGAAATCACCATATCGGCCTCTGAGCGCGTCCATCGCCGATTCAGGCCGGCAGGGTTCGGCCGCCACGTCCCTAACTTGCCGATCGGGCGCAAGCGGTGCGCATGCGACGCCTTCTGGCACTGCGCCTCGACCCGTTCTGACGCCGGTCGCGACCCGTCCGTCCTCTGGCACGCGGCTCGCGGGGACACTTGGTCCGCCTTGGCAATGGAGTGCCATCGTCATGCGCCACGCTTTGAGCTACGTGCCCTCGTCGTCGCCGCGGAATGGCGACGGCGTCACCAGCGCGCCGGGGTCTCAACCCGTCGCGGGCACAAGCCTGGGGACCAGGCTTGTGCACCTGGCACGGGTCGCCGCGGCGGTGCACGCGGCTCAGAGCACCCTCGGGCAGGACCAGGGGCCGGTACCCAAGCCGTTCGGCGCCACGATCGCACCGAACGGCCCGCTCCACCGGGAGGTAGAACGATGAACTACGGCCTGATGGTCTCCGCGTCGGGCGTCCTGACGAGCCTGTACCGTCAGGACGTCGCCGCGAACAACCTGGCGAACGTGGACACGGTCGGCTTCAAGCCGGACGCGGTCGCGACGCGCCAGCGGGATTCGGCGCGGGTCGAGGACGGCCTGCTGAGCATGCCGTCCAACCGGCTGCTGGAACGGCTGGGCGGGGGGGTGCTGATGGCGCCCAACCAGACGCGGTTCACTCAGGGCGCCATCGAGAAGACGGGCAACGAACTGGACCTGGCCATCAACGGGGACGGATTCTTCGTGGTCTCCGGCGGCGGGGCAGGGGGACCGGACGGCGGGCGGCTCCGCCTGACGCGCGATGGGCGGATGACCATCGATGCGCGCGGGCGACTGGTCCTGGCGGGCGAGGGCCTGCCAGTGCTGGACACGTCGGATCGGCCGATCACGGTTAACCCCGGGGCCGCGCTCAAGATCAACGGCGACGGCACGGTGATGCAGAACGGGGCCGCGATCGCCAAGATCCAGGTCACGGACATCCCGGACCGCAGGGCGCTGCGCAAGGTGGGGGCCGGCCTCTTCGCCGCGTCCGAGGGCGCGATCGCGGCACGCGCGCCGGCGACGGGGACGATCGCCCCGGGGGCGATCGAACGTTCGGGCGTGGACCCGATCCGGGCGATGATGGACGTATCCAACGCCACGCAGGATGTGACCGCCAACGCACGGATGGTGCAACTGCACGACGACCTGATGAACCGTGCGATCAACACGCTCGGTCGAGTGACGTGAACATCGGGGTCCGGGTCTCGGGGCTCCGGTCCTGAGGCCCGAAATCCCGCTCCCGAAGCCCCGAAACCCGAGACCCCACTTCCCCATGGCCATCACCGCTCTCCAATCCGCCGCGTCGGGCCTGAGCGCCCTGAACACGAGCCTGGACGTGCTCGCCAACAACCTGGCGAACGTGAACACGGCGGGCTTCAAGTCCAGCCGGGCCAACTTTCAGGACCTGCTGTACGTGGAGAAGGCGCAGCCGGGGAACCAGAACGCCAACGGCGACGAGTCGCCGACGGGTCTGTACGTGGGGCTGGGCGTGAAGGTGTCGGGCACGCAAGTGGACTTCACCCAGGGCGTCCCGGTTCGCACGGACACGCCGACCGACCTGGCGATCAGCGGGCTGGGGTTCTTCCGCGTGAAGGTGCAGGACTCGGTGGGCAACGGCGGGTTCGCCTACACGCGCAACGGCCAGTTCACGCTCAACTCCGACGGCCAGCTGGTGATGGTCAACGACCAGGGCCGTCGGCTGGCGGACGACATCACCGTCCCTCAGGGCGCCCGCGACTCGTTCAAGGTCAACGCGAATGGGAAGGTGACCGTGGACGTGCCCGGCCAGTCCCAGCCGCAGGACATCGGCGAGATCCAGACGGTCGTGTTCATCAACCCGACGGGCCTGAAGCAGGTGGGGGAGAACCTGTTCGTCGAGACCGGCGCCTCCGGTCCGCCCGTGCTGGGCACGCCGGGCACGGAGAACTTCGGCGAGATCCTGCAAGGCGTCTACGAGGCCTCGAACGTCGATCCGACGCGCGAGTTGATCGAACTGATCCGCACGCAACGGGCCTTCGAGATGAACTCGCAGACGATCCGCGCGGCGGACCAGAACCTGCAGACGATCGCGCAGCTGAGGCGGTAGGCGAGCCTGAGACGTAGTGAGTCTCGGCGGGAGACTGTTGCATGTCCCTCTCCGAGTCCCGATTCCGGACGCCCGCTTCTCCCTGGCACGCGCTTCGCTCGCTTCTTGGCAGCACGCTTGTCACCACGGGACGCGCATCCATGCCTCGATTCATCGTCATCGTCGCGGCCGTTCTTGCGCTCGGCGCCGCCGCCCAAGCGCAGACTCCGTTGCCGGCCCCCCCCCGGCCGGGCTCGGGTGCGCCGGCGCACCCGGCAGCCGCCGATGCCGCCGCGGCGCGTCGGGAGAATGCGACGATCAGCATCCAGGACATCGCGCACCTGGACGGGCAGGGGCGCTCGCCGCTGCACGGGCTGGGGATCGTGCTGGGCCTCAAGAACACCGGCGACAGCGGGTCGGAACTGGCGCTGGCGCGCCCGCTGGCGCAGGCGTACGCGAACGTGGGCAACCCGCTGCCCGAGCTGAAAGACCTGGCCAAGGCCAAGTCCGCCGCGCTGGTGTGGGTGGACTGCACGGTGCAGGAATCGGGCGCGCACGTGGGGGATGTGCTGGACGTGAAGGTGTCGGCGGCGTACGGGGCGTCGAGCCTGGAGGGCGGGACGCTGATCATCTCGCCGTTGACGGGCCCGATCCCGGGCGACCCGATCTGGGCGTACGCGTCGGGCCCGATCGTGACGGAGGACGCAAAGTTCCCCACGGTCGGACGGATCCGACGCGGGGCGATGGTGGTCAAGGACATCTCGATGCCGGCGATCACGGGCTCGTTCAACTTGGTGGTGGACCCGAACTTCCGCGGCTGGACGACCGTGCGGGCGCTGGCGATCCAGATCGCCGACCTGCGGTCCAACCCCGACCCCGCCGCCAGCGCCGAGGGCCAGACCCCGTCCTCTCCCATCGCCAAGGTGCTCGACGAGATGACGATCCAGGTCACGATCCCGGCGGACGAGCGGGCCGATCCGGCGAACTTCATCGCTTCGGTGCTGTCGTCGCGGTTCAGCCCGGCGCTGCTGGACCTGCCGGCGATGATCATCATCAACGAGCGGGCGGGGACGATCGTGGCGACGGGGGACGTGGAACTGTCGCCCGTGGCGATCGCGTTCAAGGACATGGTTGTGACGACCACGATCCCGCCGCCGGTGGGGACGCCCAACAACCCGCTGATCCAGCGCGAC
>JBGPGM010000072.1:0-8189 GCA_041483855.1 Phycisphaerae bacterium
CATGGCTCCTACGGTATCTCATGGCTCCAAGCCCGAAGACGGGGTCACCGGTGCTGTTCCGCGACCGCCAGGATGCCGCCGTTCAACTGGCCGACCGCCTCCTCGCCGTGCCCGATCCGCTCGTGCTGGCGATCCCGCGCGGCGGCGTTCTGCTGGGCGCGGCCCTCGCCCGCGAGCTCGGCGCCGACCTGGACGTCGTCCTCGCCCGCAAGCTCCGAGCGCCCGCCCAGCCCGAACTGGCGCTGGGGGCTGTCGCCGAGGATGGCAGCATCTACCTGAACCACCACGCCCACGCCCCTGACGACGAACTCCAGGACTACCTCGACCAGGAGCGCCGCTTCCAGCTCGCCGAGATCTCGCGCCGCAAGTCCCTGTTCCGCCGGGACCATCCGCCGGCTCCGATCGCCGGGCGCTCCGTGATCGTCACCGACGACGGCATCGCCACCGGCTCGACGATGATCGCCGCCCTGCAGACCATCAGGGCGCAGAACCCGCGGGAACTCATCGTCGCGGTCCCCGTCGCGCCGCCGGAGCGACTCGACGCCGTGCGCGAGCGTTGCGACGTGGTCGTTTGCCTGCACGCCCCTGCGCACTTCACGGCCGTGGGTCAGTTCTTTGAACACTTCGAGCCCGTGGACGACGACCGGATCGTCGCGCTCCTTCGGGAGGTCCACCCGCGTCCAGTTCCAGCCCGCGCCGCAGCGACCGCGCCGCACCCGGCTTGAGCCGTCCCCACGCCTCGGCCTGCCGAGTTCCGGTGCCCCGGAGCCCCGGGGCAAGCGGGGACGTATCACAGCGAATCTCGGGGCGCGGAGAGGTCACGAGGGCTGTTCACGTTCCGCACGTCCTGGGCATCGAGATGAACCGTCAGCAGCCTTTCCGGTGGAATCGCCAGATGCAGGGCCCGCCGCCCGTCCATGATCGCCGCGCGCAGGCAATCAGTCGCGCCTTGCCGATAGATGCCGACGCACGGTTCCAACCGGTCCGTCTTGCCCAGGATCGCCCACACCCCCGCACCGGCCCCCGCCACCTCGGGCGCGCCGACGACCCGGCGCACCACGCCCTCGGTGATCCACGCCAGGTCCCCCGCCAGCACAAATACCGCGCCCCCCGTGCCCTCCAGTGCCGAGACGATCCCGCCGATCGGCCCCGCCCCGGGGTATCGGTCCTCGATCCGCCGGTCCGCTCGCCCCGCCACGGCCGCGTCGCACTTTCCTACCACCGCCACCACCGGTCCGAACACCGCTCTGAGCGCCGCGATCGGTCGGTCCACCAGCAGCGCCCCAGCGGGCGCCCCCACCTCGTGGGGCAGCGGCTCGCGCAGCTTGTCCCGCCCGAACCGCACGCTGCGGCCGCCGACGAGCACGACCGGCACGATCCGCTCCTCCATCTCAGTCCCCGTGCACGATCACGCGTCCAGTCGTTGCCGTCGCGTCGGCGCGACCGTCGTCCTGCACCTCGCCGCGCAGCGTCTCGATCGCGTGCGGCAGGATGTCGAGCAACACCTCCAGGTTCTCGGTCGCGCCGCGCGGCGAACCCGGCAGGGTGATGATCAACGTCCGGTTCACGGTCCCCGCCACCCCGCGCGACAGGTACGTGCGGGGCGTCTTCTCGTAGCACCGCAGGCGCGCCAGTTCCATGAGCCCCGCGTGCTGCCGCTGAAAGACCCGCAGCGCCGCCTCCGGCGTCACGTCGCGCGGCGCCAGCCCCGTCCCGCCCGTGCTCACGACCAGGTCGATCCCCCGTTCCGGCTTGGCCCACACCGCGAAACACGCGGCCAGCGCCTCCACCTCGTCGGGGAGGCACGCCGTGACCACGATCTCCGCCCCGAGCTTCTCTCGCAGCATCGCCACCAACGCCGGGCCGGACGTGTCCACGGCCTCGCCGCGCGAGCATCGGTCGCTCACCGTCAGCACCGCCGCGCGGATCGGCCCGGTCATGCGTCCCTCCCCCCACTGCCCTCCCCGGGCGCGGAATAGTCCCCGGACCGCCCCCCATGCTTGGCCACCACCCGCAACCCTTCCACCACCATGCCCTTGTCCACGGCCTTGCCCATGTCGATCACCGTGAGCGCCGCGACCGCGGCCGCGGTCAGGGCCTCCATCTCCACGCCTGTCTTGCCCGTCGTCCTGGCCTCTGCGCGGATCCAAACATGCTCATCGCGGAGTTCCGCGCGGACGTCGGCGTGCTCCAGCGGCAGCGTGTGGCACAGCGGGATCAACTCGGCCGTGCGCTTGGCGGCCTGAATCCCGGCCAGGCGAGCCACTTCCAACAGGTTCCCTTTCGCCAGCGTGTTCTCCCGGATCCGCGCCGCCAGCGCCGGCGACACGCGCACAAACGCCTCCGCCGCGGCCGATCGCGCCGTCAGCGCCTTGTCGCCGACATCGACCATCCGCGCGGACCCGTCCGGCCCCACGTGCGACAGCGCGCTGTTTGCCGGTCTGGGCGTCTGGGACATGGCTGGTGGTGCCTCCGTCCGCGTAGGCCGCAGTCTAGGCCCGTCTTACGGCTCCGCCCGCGGCCGGGGTGTTCATGCCGACCATCCGAAGAACGGCCACGGCCCCGCCCCAACATGCCCCGGCGGTACTTCCACAAATCCGTCACTCCGTGCCGCGGCCACCAGGTCCCCCGAGCCCTTGCCTCCGACCAGCCTCGCCCGCCCAGGCCCGGTCAGGCGCACGGGGCGGTGCCACCACAGATCCAGCCGCTTCTGGTCGGCCTCGTCCAGCAGCACCGCCGGCGCCGGTTCTTCATCGGCCAATACCCCGGCCATGCGCGCCAACACCGGGACCACCATACGGCGTGCGGTGACCATCACCGACATCGGGTTCCCCGGCAGCGCCAAGATCGGCCGCCCGTCCGGCATCAGCGAGCCGAGCACCGGCCTGCCCGGGCGCTGCGGGATCTTGTGGAAGAGCACCTCGGCCCCGACCTGGCGCAGCACCGACGGCACGAAGTCCCGCATGCCCATCGAAACGCCGCCCGTCAGGATCAGCGCATCCGCCGTGGCCAACAGCTCCTGCACCGCCCGGGCCAGGTCCGCCTGCTCATCGCCTACGCGCCGCTGATCCGCCATCTGGGCCCATCCCAACCCCATGACCAGCGCCCGCACCGCGGGCCCGTTGCTGTCGCGCAACTGCCACATCGTCGGCGTCGCCGTCGCCGGCACGAGTTCATCGCCCGTCGTCAGGATCGCCACTCGCACCCGTCGATGCACCTGCACCCGGACACGCCCGAATGCCGCCAGCGCCGCCGCCAGTGCCGGCGTCACTCGCACTCCGGCCCCCACGACCTGCTCACCCTCGCCGATGTTCTCCCCGCGCCGCCGGATGCTCGTCCCCGGCGGCGTTGCCGCCGCGCCCGCCGCGCTGATCGTGATGTGGCCTGCCTCCTCCTGGACATCCTCCCGCTTGACCACCGCCGCGGATCCCGCCGGGACGGCAGCGCCGGTCACGATCCGCAACGCGCTCCCGCGCGCCAACGCCGGCGGCTCGCGCCCGATGCGGATATCGCCAGCGATCGGCAGCCGCCCCGGGCCCAGGTCCTCCGGCCCGACCGCGTACCCGTCCATCGCGCTCACGTCCACGCAGGGACTCGGACGATCCGCCACGACCGGCGCGGCCAGCACCCGCCCCGCCGCCGCCTCCAGCGGCACCTCTTCGACGCCGACTGGGCGCACCCGCCCGCACATCGCCGCGACCGCCTGCTGCGGCGAGTCGAACCGCGCGCCGTCGCGGCCCGCGCTGGCGCAGCCCTCGCTCACGCGTTGGCCTTCCCCTCGCCCACGACATCCTGGACCCATCCCCGGTTGCGCATCATCGGCGGGAACCCGATCGTGGGTGTGCTCAGCAGCGCCGCGTGGAGCAGCTCCTCGGGCGTCCACCCCGCCTCCAGGGCCTTGCGCGCGTGCGAATGCGCCGCACCCTCAAGCCCCGCACCCAGCGAGATCGCCAGCTTGACCAGCGCCACGGTCTTGGCGCTCAGCGGCCCCGCCTTCGCGCACGCGGCCCCTAGCGCCTCGTATGCGTCCAAAACGTCCGGGTGCTCCTGGCGCAATTTTGTATACGGAGAAGGAAGGCTCATGCTCATGCTCCGGTCGCAGGATTGCTTGGCCACGGCTCCGCGTGGCGATGTCCTGCCCGGGATCAGGATATCCCCACCGCCGCGCCCGCCTACCGTTGGCCATGTCCGTGAAAGTCTTGCTCTTCGGGGCCGCCCGCCTGACCGTCGGGCGCGAGCACGTCGTGGTCGATGCCGGCCAGGCTCCCACCTGCCGAGCGGTGCTCACTGAACTGGGCGCGGCGTACCCTGCCCTGCGTCCCATCGCCGGCGTAGGTCGGCTGGCCGTGAACAGCGAGTTCGCCTCGGGCGACCAGCAGGTGCGCTCGACGGACGAGGTGGCCCTGATCGGCCTGGTCTCCGGCGGATGAGCGTGAGCGTCACCATCACGGATGGGCCCCTCGGTCCCTTTCTCCCGCCTGGTGCGCCCGCCGGCGCCGGCGCCTTGGTCCTGTTCGAGGGGATCGTGAGGGAACGCGAGGCCGACGGCCCCATCGACGCCCTCGACTATGAGGCCTACCAGCCCATGGCCCAGCGCATGCTCGCGCGCATCGGCGACGACCTGACGACGCGCCTCGGCCTGCTGGGCCTGTGGGTCGAGCATAGCCGCGGGCGCGTCGGGGTCGGCCGCTGCTCGTTCCGCCTTGTTATCGCCGCGCCCCATCGCAAGGAGGCGCTGGCCGCGATGGACGAGTTCATCGACCGGCTCAAGCAGGACGTGCCGATCTGGAAGGTGCCGGTGTGGCGCCGTGCCACCGTCGCCCCGGCGCGACCGAGTGATCGTCCGGACGCCGGCTGATGCGCCCGCTCGTCACGGATGCGTGCCGTCCGGGCGCGCCGCGACGATCCTCATCAGCAGCGCCATCGCCAGCCCGATCACGAACCCCAGCGCCATGTTGCTCAGCCCCAGGCACGCTCCCGCCGTCACCAGCATCGCCACCGCATCCGCCCGTCCCGTCTGATCCCGCGTCACCAACGCCAGTTCGAGCCCGCTGAACCCCAGCATCACCCCCAGCACGCTGGCCGGAAACGCCGCGCACAAGGGCATCAGCGACGCCCCGAATGCCACGGCCAAAGCCATCTTGGCGGCCCCCAGCAGCAGGATCGACCCGTTGGTGCGAGCGCCAAAGCGGTACTGCCCGGCCAGCCCGCCCGCCCCGTGGCACATCGGCATCGCGCCGAACCATACCCCCACCAGGTTCATCAGCCCCACCGAGACCGCCACCCGGCGCACCGTGACCGGCCGATCCGGGAACAGATCCGCCGACAGCGCGCACACCGCCACCACTGAGTTCAGCGTGGTCAGCGGGATCTGCGGCACCGCGGCCTCCGGCACGGCGTGCACGAAGTCGTGCCATCCGGGCGGCGCCCAGGCCGGTAGCCACACCCCTGGCTCCAGGTGCCCCACCAGCCCCGGCGTCTTCCACACCGCGAGCCCCAGCCCCGCCGCGAACAGTACCAACGCCGCCGGCAGCCGGCGCGACGAGATCAGGAGCACCACCACGATCGCCGCGCCCGCCGCCGTCACGTAGCTGTCGGCCCCGATCGGCACGTGAGTGTCGGCGACCATGTGCAATCCCTTGATCATCAGCGACAGCCCAAGGGCCAGTTGCAGCCCCCGCACCACGCTCCGCGGGACCGCCCGGTTGAGCACGTCGATCAGCCCCGTCACGCCGAGCACCAGCACGACCAGGCTCACCGCCGCGCCCGCAGCCACGATCTCCGCCGCCGTGAGCCCCTGCGTAAGCGCCACCGCCGCGATCGCCTTCATCGGCTGCACCGCCAGCGGCACCGGGAACAGGAGGCCCGTGAGCAGGCTGAAGAAGCCCGCGAAGAACAGGGCGCTGGCGAAGTCCAAGTGGTTCTGCGCGGCCATCGCCACCAACAGCGGCAGGAACGTCCCCAGGTCCCCCAGCGACCCCGCGACCTCCGCGCGATCCAGGCGCGCCGTCCGCAGGTTGGCGCGGATGGACCCCAGGAGGCTCACCCGCCGATCGCCGACATCGGCCGGTCCGGCGGGGTGAAGCGGGGCGACGAGATACCGTGACCCGATTGCTTCGTCCACGTCGCGTCTACCAGGAACTGGGCGATCTGTTCGTCGTCCGCGCCGCCCCGCAGCAGCGGGCGCAGGTCCCACTCGGTGTTGCTGAAGAGGCACGGACGCACCTTGCCGTCCGCCGTGACCCGCAAGCGGCTGCACGCACCGCAGAACGGACGGCTGACCGGCGCGATCACGCCGATCCGCCCCGGGGCCCCATCGGCGAACTCGTACACCAGCGACGTGCTGCTCTCATCCTCCCGTCCCAGCGGGGTGAGCGGGTGCGCGGCGCTGATCCGGGCGATGATCTCCGTCGCCGGCACCACGCGGTTCATGCTCCACTCGTGGCGCGAGTCCAGCGGCATGAACTCGATGAACCGCATCTCGACCGCGAACCGGCGCGCCAACTCCGCTAACCCCACCACCTCGTATTCGTTGTACCCGCGCACCACCACCGCGTTCAGTTTCACCGGGCGCAGCCCCGCGGCCAGCGCCGCCTCGATCCCTGCCAGCACCCGGTCCGACGTCGTTCTCGAGCGTGTCATCGACGCGAACCGCCGGGGGTCCACGCTGTCGATGCTGATCGTGATGCGGCGCAGCCCGGCCCTGCGCCACGCGGTCAGCCGCCGCTCGTCCATCAACGACCCGTTGGTCGTCATCGCCACGTCGAGCGCGGCCCCGTCCGGCCCCGCCAAGCCCGCTACCCCTCCGATGATCTCTTCCAGGTCCGGATGCAGGGTCGGCTCGCCGCCCGTCACCCGCACCGTGTCCACGCCCAACCCCACGCACACTCGCGCCACCCGCACCAACTCCTGTGCGTCCAGCAGTTCCGACCGGTCCATGAACCGCACGCCCGGGTCCATGCAGTACACGCACCGGAAGTTGCAGCGGTCCGTGATGCTCAGCCGAAGGTCCCGGATAACGCGCCCGTGCGAATCGACCATGCGACCGCGCCCGTGCACCTCGGCCGGCGCCCGTGGCGGCGGCACCGGCGCGTCGGCACGCCCGACCCGCGGCAAACGCAGAACCGGTAAGAGGATGCTCACGTCGATAGCCCCCGCCGCCGGCGCACCCGCCCGGCGCGGGAAAGGACGACCGACCGGGCTGGAAGACTCTGGACGACCATCGCTCCCTTGTCAAGGCCGGGAAAACCGCGCCTCGTTGTCCACCATAAGACCCGCTGCGCCTCACGTCAAACACTTCGCCCATCGACCCGCTACCGATTGGCCGGGTGCGTCAGCCCCGGCCAGTCATCCGTGCGGAAAGAAGAGGCCGGCAGCCCCGCCATGTTCCGCAGGTTCGGCTCGTCGGCCGCGCCCCACGCGAAGCGCGCCGCCACCGGTTCCGGCACGGCGTCGCTGGCAACGACCACCGTGTCCCCGTCGATCACCGCTTTGGCCTGGACGAACTTGCGGTCCGATCCCGCGATCGTGAAGCACGTCAACTCCGGCCCGGCGCACACCAGCCCGCCCGGCGCATCGCTGAAGGACAACCGGATCGACTTTCCCTCCGCCTTCATCGACCTGTACACCGGCCCGGAGCAGGCCACATCGCTCCGCCCGTACGTCCTGGCCAGCGCCCACAGCGAAAGCCTGCGCCCCACCTCCTGCTTGTTTGTCGGGTGGATGTCGCGCGGGTTGCCGATGTCCATCGTCACCGCCATGCCCGTGTTCGGCGTGCGCAGCGCCATCACCTGGGCCTCGCGGAGTTCCGCGGCCTCTCCCCTGTCGCCGCCATAGCCGAACGGCGCGATCTGCACGAAGTAGAACGGGAAGTCGCCTTGAGCCCAGTGTTTCCGCCAGTCCCCGATCATCGCGGGGAACAGCGTCCGGTACTGGTAAGCCCGCTCCCGGTTCGACTCCCCCTGGTACCAGATCGCCCCGCGGATCCCGTACGGCACGATCGGCGCGATCATCCCGTTGTACAGCACCGTCGGGACGTTGGGGTTGGTCCCTGGCGCGGCCGGGGGCCGCGGCAGCGCCGACATCGCCGCCCCGGCCTTGTACTTCCACCTCCCCGCCAGCAGGATGAACGCGGCGTCGCCGTCGTTGCCGGGTCGGGGGCGCAGCTTCAACTGTTCCGCCTTGCCAAC
>JBGPGM010000073.1:0-8139 GCA_041483855.1 Phycisphaerae bacterium
CGCTGAGCAGCACGATGCCCAGGACCAGTAGCCCGATCAGCGCCGCCACCACCCCGCCGGTCACCAGCAGCACGTTCCGCAAGAGCCGCGCCGCGGGGTCGACATCCTCAACGTCGCTGTCCTCGTCAATCCCCAGCACGCGGTCGATCGCCGCCGTCCGCTCGGCTTGCAGGATCGCCCCCGTTGGCGCTGGCCGTCGAGACGGCGCTCCAGCGCGCAGGGCCGCGCCCGACGTGGGTCGCCGCCGCTTCGTCGCCAGCCGCCGGAGGGTCGCCGCCACGTCGTGCGACGAAAGCCCGCGCGCCGCCGCCAGCGCCGCCAGTCGCGCCAGCGACCGGCTGTTCCAGCCGCCGAACTGCGCCAGCGTGCGCACCGCATCCCGCTCCAGATCGTCGTGCGGCACGCCCGCGTCGCCGCCCGCCGTCGCCTCACCAATCCCTGCACGGTCTTCATCGGCCGCCTGCCCGAGCCGCTCCAGCAGGTGGCGGCGCACATGACGGTCCAGCAACTGCGCCGCCGCGGCGTGCAGCGCCAGCCGCACCTCATCCGCCTCGGGCGTGTCGCCCTCGGGGTGCTGGGCCACGCGGTCCAGTTGGCGCTCCAGCGCCGCCACGACCAGGTCGTCGGTGCACACGCCGGGGCTGATGCCCAGTAGGCCGAACGGTCCACCCGAGGCCGCCTCGCCACCCAGGAACCGCTCGACGGGAGATGCCGGCGTCGCGGTGCTCATGGTCCGCCTCCCGGCTTGTCAGGCCCACTGCCGGCCGGAGGGCCGGGGGGCGGCGTCGGCGCGGGGCCGAGGGTTGCGTCGAGTTCCTTGATCCGCGCTCCCCACGGATCGGGCCCGTACTTGGGATACAGCAGCACGTGCTGGCGCATCGCCTCTCGCGCCCGGTCCTGATCGGTCCTGGCCAGCAGGCGCAGCGTGTGGTAGCGTGCCTCGAACCACGGCTCGCTCCCGGCAGCCAGCCCGGACATCAGCGTGCGCCAGCATTGCAGCGCAGTGGCCACATCGCCCGCGGCCTCGGCCGTGCGGGCCAGCCGCCGCAGCGATCCCTCGGCCTGCGGACGCGCCGCCAGCACCGCCTTGTCCAGTCGCATCGACACGTCCCGCATCGCCGTGTCCTGCTCACGCTCCCACAGGTCGCACGCCGCTTGCGCGACGACCTCGTACGCCGAAAGGATGGCCGGGTCCGCCAGCGCCTTTGAAGGCTCTCCGGCGCGATCGATCACCCGCACCCCGTGCTTCACGATCGCGCCGAGCGTCTCCTTCTTGGGCCCATCCTTACCCGATGCCTGCTCGCGTTGACGCTGGTCCGCCGCCCGGCGGAACATCAGCTGGTCGGCCGCGATGCTGAACTGGCTGTCCGCCCCGGCCGCGCTCAACTGCTCCACCAGGTCCGCCGCGCCCGCGGCGTCGTCGCGGGCCAGCGCGATCTGCAGGCGCCGGAAGGTCAACTCCGCCCTGTTCTCGGCCAGGTCGATCCCGTGGTGCGAGGCGACGGCGCTGAGGATCGCCAGCGCCGCCTCCGCCCGCGGCGCGTCAGGATTCGACACGCCCAGCAGCGCATCCAGGACCTGCCGGACGCGGATCACCACCCGCCTGGCGGCCTCCAACCCCTCCGGCCCCGCCTGCTCCAGCGCCCGCTTGCGGTCCGCGCCGAGCGTCTCCTCGGCCACGCCCACGAATCGCATCGCGGCGAAGTCCCGTTCGGGCCCGTGGGACGCGCGGTACAGCGAGTAGAGCAACTTCGCCGCGTGCTGGCGGGCCCGCTCGTACAGCGGCGACTCCTTGTTCACCCCCAGCAGCACCCGCACCGCCTCCTCGTCGGCCAGCAGCCCGCTGGTGGCTCGCCGCACCAGCAGCGCCGCCGCTCGCTCCGTCCCCGGGTACGACTGCAGGAACAGCGAAGCGGCCTCGTCCCGTCGCTTCTCCACCGCCGCGTCTCCCTTCGACTTGCCCTCCACGGCACGATCCAGCGAGACGATCGCCAGCCACAGCGCGTCGGCCGCCTTCTCGGGCGTCGGCGCGATCCGGGACGCCTCCTGGAACTTCTCGGCGGCCTGCGGCAGGTCGCCCGCGTAAAAGAGGGACAACCCCACCAGCAGCGCCGCCCGGGCCCGCTCCCCGCCGAACGACGGGGCGTCCTCCTGTTTCATCGCCGCGTCGAGCATCGTCGCCGCCTGGCGGTACGTGTCCACCGCCTCGGCGCTGGTGCTGGGCTCCTCGGGATCGGCGCCGTCCTTCTTGTGCGCGGCCCGCGCGGCGTCGTACTTCTGCAACCCCCGTACATAGTTGACGATGAACCCCTTGTCGCCGATGGGCGCGGTCCCGTACCGCTCCATCAGGTCCAGCACGTGCGCGATCTCGCCCCGCGCCACCAGGTCGCCCAGTGCGACCGCCGACAGCCCCTCGATGACGCCCCTGGCGTTGCTCTTGTCCGCCTCGAGCGACACGATGGCCAGCAGCCGCGCCGCGCCGACCGGCAGCGGCTGCACGTCCTTGCCCCCGCCGTCGCGCCCGGCATGGCGCGTCACGCGGATGAGCCGCTCCAGGTCCGCCCACCGCCTGGCCCCCGCGTACACCGCGATTCGGCGCGGCAGCAACTGGTCCTTGACCGCCGTCGGCACGCCCTCGGCCTGCTCCAGCGCGTCGAACCACCGCATCGCCGTCACGTCGTGCCCGCGCGCCGACTCGCTCAGCCCGCACCCGATCGCCGCCCGCGCCACGTGCTCGTACTTGAGCAGCGGCGCCGGCAGTCGCTCCACGCTCGCCGGCCGCCCCCCACGCGAGTTGAGCAGCCACCCGAAGTCCTTCAGCGCGTCCGCCGCCGGCGGGTCCGTCCCGGTCAGGTACGCCAGGTAGTACCCCGCCCACGCCGCGTAGTAGAACCCCAGCGAGCGCAGCCGGCGTGCCTCCGACAGCCGCTCGGTCAGAGCCTCCGTATCTTCCCCCTTCTCCTCCTGCTTCTCGAGCAGATCGACGCGCCCATTGACCCGCGCCGCGATCTCCTCCAGTTGCGGCTTGATCGTCCTCAGCACCCGCTCCGCCTCTGCCACCTCTTCCGGCTTGGCCAAGCGAAGGCGCGACCGCTCAATCGTCTCCTCCGCCGGCACGTACATCGCCTTGAACAGGTTGATCCTCAGCTCGAACGAATCCGCCTCCGGCACTCCCTCGAGCAGTTCGCGGCTCTTCTGCTCCCACACCCGGCGCTCGTCGTTCGTCCTAGCCGCCCCCAGCAGGTCCACGTACAGCCTGCTCAGCCGTTCGGCGACGGGCAATCGCGCCGGCCCCTGCGACGCCTTGAGCCGCAGCGCCAACTGCTCGGCGAGCAGTTCCTTCAGGCCCAGCCGCTCCAGGTACGCCTCGACCGCGTCCGCGGGCGACGCCTCGGTCTCCTCCGGCGGCGGCGCCTGAGCCTCCAACACGGCCGCGCCGGGCCCGCCCACGCCCAGGGCCCACGCGACCGCCGGCATCGTCCACATCCACCACCGCCGGCGCCGCGCCGACGCAGCCTCACGGCGTGGGCACATACGTGATCCTCGTGAACCCCGCGTCCTTGCACGCCTGCAACGCCCCGGCCGTCGCGCCCACGGGCGCGGCCCCGTTGGCCTTGATGAACACGCCCCCCTCCTTGGGCAGCTGGCGCAGCAGCGACGCCAGCGCCGGCCGGTCCTTGAGCACGCGCTCCCCCAGGCGGTACACCACCTGCCGATCCGGCGTGACGTCCACCAGAATCACCTGCGGCTGCAGGTCCGCCGCCCTTCCGCCCCCCGCTCGCTCGCTCCGCAGCGTGGACGACAACTCCGCCTCATCCGCCGCCAGGCTGCCGGCGATCATGAAGTACAGCAGCAGGAACAGCACGACGTCGATCAGCGCGATCAGCGGGAGCCGGTGCCTGGCGGGATTGACCCATGCTCGTCCACGCGCGAACATCATCCCCCACCCCCGCGCATGGCCGCGCCCTCGGGCCCGGCCGTGGCCAGCTTCCATTCCCGCACGCCCAGCCCCATGAGCAGATTGGACAGCGTGTTGAGGTGCTCCGAGGCGCACTGCCGGTCGGCCCGTACCACCACGTCCACGCCCCTGGGGCCGCGCCCCGTCTGCGCCCCGACCATCTCCGCCACGCCCTGCGCCGTCATCGACACGCCCAGCACCTTCATCTTCCCCGCCTTGTCCATGTCGATCACGATCGACGTGGGCCGTTCCTCGCTCTTGACGGGCTCTCCCCTTTCGCGCGGCAGGTCCACTTCCGTCCGCTGCGTCTTGGCGAAGTGCGACGTGAGCATGAAGAAGATGATCAGCAGCAGGACGATGTCGATCATCGGCGTCAGATCGAACGTGGCTTCCTGCATCGGTTGCGGCCCCTTGAGTCTCATGCCGGCCTCGCGCCCCGTGCGGGCTCGCCGGCGACGATGCCGTTGCCCCTCGCTCCGGCCGGCCCGGTGCCCTTGGCCGCCGGGCCCGTCGCCGCCTCGGGCTCCATGGACGAGACCCAGTCCTCGATCAGCTGACTGACCTCTCCTGCCAGCCGTTCCGTCCGCTTGCGGAAGAGGGCGTAGGCAACGGTGCAGGGGATCGCGACGAAGAGCCCCTCGGCCGTGTTGACCAGGGCAAGGGCCATGTAGGACGCCAGCTCGCGCGAGCGGGCCGCGCCCTCCAGTTCACCGATCGTCGCGAAGGCCCCGATCATCCCGATGACCGTGCCCAGCAGCCCGAGCATCGGCCCGACCGACGCGATGAGCCCGATCCCGTCCGTCGCACGGCCCAGGCCGTCCATCTCCTTCTGGCCCGACTCCTCCAGGGCCGAGCGGATCTCCAGGAACCCCAGCGGCGAGCGGCTGCACCGCACCAGCGCGTTGCCCAGCACGCGCGTCAGGAACGAGTCGTTCTCCTCCAGCTGGCAATACGCGATGGCCTTGGTGTAATCCCGCTCGCGCATCAGGCCGTGAAGGTCTCGCACGACCTCCGGCGGGGCCAGGCGCGCCCGTCGCAGCGTCAGCAGGTTCACGATCACCAGCGCCAGCGCCACGAACGACAGCAGGACGATGATGTACCCCACGATCCCGCCCGACTGGACGTAGTCCAGAATGGTCTTCCCCGGCTTGACCGGGGCGTCCTCGGCCACCATTGCGCCCCAGCAGAGCCATCCCGTCAGTAGATGCATCGTGTGCCTTTCAACGCTTGGTCCCCGCGCCCGGTGAACCATCCTGGCCGCCCTTGGCCGGGCTCGACGCGCCCGACCCGGGGCCGCTTTCCTTCAACTCGCCCGCGATCCTGGCCACCGGCCCCGATTGCAGCGCCGGATGCCACGGGAACTGCGCCGCCAGCTCGCCCAGCATCACCCTGGCCTCGGCCGCGTCGTTCATCTCCCACAGCGCCGCCGCGCCCTCGGCCAAGGCCACCCCCGTCAGATACGGCTCCTGGCGCGCGAAGCGCGCCGGCACGTGCACCAACTCGATCACGCCCTGGCGGCGCAGCGACACGTCCTGCTCGCGCAGCAGCGACCGTCCGATCGCCACGCGGCACCAGGCCTCCACCCACCGCTCCACGCCGGCGCTGCCGCCGGCCGGGGCCGTCCCGGGCGCGCTCTCCCGAGCCTCGCGGGCCTCTCGGGCGTCGGGATTCACCCGCTTGAGCAGCGCACTCCGCGCGCCCTTCCTCGCGGCTTCGTCCCCGATCCGCGACACCACGATGTCGCGCACCAGCCGCACGCCCGCCCCCTGCGACATGGTCTCGGGCACCACCACCGTCGGGTCACCCGCCTCGAACCGTGCCGTGGCGCGGTACAGCGCCGCCAGGTCCGCCGCCACGCTGGCCGTCCCCTTGATTGTCTTGTCCGCCGAGCGGCCGTAGCGATCCCAATCCGGCGAACCGGCCAGCGCGTCCAGCGCCGGGCCCGCAAGCCAGATCGGCGGCAGCGCCGGCGCCAGCATCGTCTCGTCGTCCGCCACCGCGGCAAGCGACGTGTGTCCCCCGATCCACGACGTGCGGTCCGCGCCCGCGTCGCCCGCCGTCTCGGTGATCCGGACCCATTCCAGCCACGGCCAGACCGACGCCGCCTGCGCCCCACGCCGCAGCCGGCAGCGAAGCAGCCCCTCGGCCACCGCCGATGCCGTCGGCCCCGCGTGCCCGCGATAGGTGGTGAACAACTCTTCCAGCAGCGGCTCGGCGGCGCCCCAATCGGACCTTTCCACCCGGGTCCGCGCCCGCCATGCCCGCTCGGCGATCGGCATGAACGCCAGCGCCTTGGATTCCTGCTCGCCCAGCACGGCCCGCACCCGGTCCCATCCGACGATGTACACCATCCCGCCCGGCCCCGCGCCCTGGCGGATCCGCACACCGTCCAGGTTCACCTCCTCCACCTTCGCGTCCGCCGCCGCGGCCCCCTCGTCCCGCGCGGCGTCGGCGTTGCCGCGAAAGGCCACCTGCGCTCCCGCCGCCGCGCACGCGCCCAGCACACACACCAGTCCTGTCAGCGTCGAGCGCATCACGGGGGGAGCCTCACCTCGGTGTACGTGCCCCCGGAGTTCTTGGCGATCCGCTTCATCAGGTCGATCGCCCCGGGTTCCTGCACGTCGAACAGGATGCAGTGCACCGGCACCCGCTTGCCCTGCTTGTTGAGCCGCTCGATTGCGTCCGCGGCGTCGGACCCGAAAAGCCCGTCCGTCATGAAGTAGATCGCGTCCGGACGCGGGCTCATCTCGAAGGCCATCTCGAACGCCGGCTGCGGGTTGGTCCCGCCGAACGCGTTCGCCTTGGAGACCTCGTCCGCGGCCCACTTCTTGCCCGAATCCGTTGCGGGCAGCCATTTCGGGCCGCGCCCGCCGATGGGCTTGGCGACGGACTCGAAGAACACGACGTAGAAGGACATGTGCTCGAGCATCGCGCCGATGGACTCCGTCAGCGCCGTCTTGAGCATCCGCAGCTTCATCCCCTCCATCGAGCCCGAAGTGTCCACGATGTACGCGAACCGCGTTCCGCTCGCTTCGACGCCGAAGAAACTCGCCGCGCCGCCCCCCGCGCCGGAGACACCCAGGCCGCTGCCGTTGCCGATGTCGCCACCCGCCCCGCTCATCCCCTCGGCTACCTTGCCGATCCCCTCGCCGCTTGCCGTGGGCGACGCCTCACCGACCGGCCCGGCCAGCACGTCCACGCTCGGCAGTTCCGCCTGCGCGCCCACCACGACCATCGGCGATGGGACCTCCAGCGACGCCTCCTGGATCGCCGCCAGTTCCGTCTCCGAAGCGATGGCCAGTTCGACTTCACTCGACCCGCCGCCGGCCCCGCCCGCCTGCGCGGCTCGGATCGTGATGACGGCAAAGAGCCCCAGCAGCACCGCGTGTACCAGCAGCGACACGGCGCACGCCAGCACCGACGCCCGTGTAACCCACCGAGCGATCACCTCACCCAGCGTTAGTTCACGCCCCGCGCCCCGGCCGCCGTGCGGGGGGAGGGAAGCGGGTGCCCCGGGCGTGCCGCGCGGTGTGGCGGGGATGGGGGGGGCGTCAGGTCGCTGTGGGACACGCTGAGGCATGGGTCCTTCCGACATCCAACCGTCCTTGCTTGTATCCTGAGTCTAAGGCGGCTGGCCCACCCCCGCCCTGCCCTCCTCCGTCACCCGCGCCCAATCCGCCGTCCGCCCGGCACCTGTTCGCACCCTTGCCCTACACGGTTCGCTGGCCACCGTCCCCAACCCCAACCCCGCTTGACGATCCGGGGTCCCTTCCATTCAATCGGTCCAACTCTCACCCGTGCCCGTCACTGCCTCCGTCGCCGCCACTGACCGCCCTCGTGACCCATACCGCCCGGTGAATCCATGGCCGCACCCTCACCTGCCGACGGCCCCCAGACTCCCTACAAGCGCGTGCTGCTCAAGTTGAGCGGCGAGGCCTTCGGCGCGCCCGGAGGCGCTGGAATCGATCCCGGGGAACTGGCGCTCGTCGCCGGCGAGATCCGTGACGCTCGCGCCACCGGCATCCAGCTGGCCGTCGTCGTCGGCGGCGGCAATTTCTTCCGCGGCGTGGCCATCAAGGCCAAAGACATGGACCGCGTCTCCGCTGACCACATGGGCATGCTCGCCACCGTCATCAACGCGCTCGCGCTGCAGGACGCACTCGAGAAACAAGGCGTATCGA
>JBGPGM010000074.1:0-8111 GCA_041483855.1 Phycisphaerae bacterium
AGGCGGGGGGCTGGTCGCTGTTCGCGCTGATGTTCGTGTGGCAGATCCCGCACTTCCTGGCCATCGCGTGGATGTATCGCGAGGACTACGCCAAAGGGGGGTTCCGGATGCTGCCGCTGCTGGACCCGTCGGGGCGGCTGACCGCGGCCATGGTGCTGGCATGGTCGGTCGCGCTGCTGCCGGCGGCGCTGGCGCCGGCCTTTGTCATGAGCGACCGGCTGGGGCTGATCTACGGCGCGGTGGCGCTGGTCAGCGGCGTGCTCTATGTGGCGGCCGCGGTGCGCCTGGTCGCCCGGCGGACCACGCCCAACGCCAGGACGGTCTTCCTCGCGTCGATCGTTCACCTTCCGCTGCTGTTGGTGGCCATGGTGGCGGACGTGCTCATCACGGCGATCTAGCGGGGGCGGGGCACGGCGTGGCTGCTCGGGCCGGCCGTGGACCGGCGCGGGCGCACGTCATCCGGCTCAGTGATGGCCAACTAGGGCCTTGCACCGGCACGCGATAGGATTAGCCGTCGGGTAACCGACTTGGGACACGTCACATGCCGCGCTGGGTCATGCCCCTGATACTCGTGCTTCTGGCGGTCTTCCTCGCTTCGCTGGGGTCGGTCTTCATGCTCCTGCACCGCCAGCGCGACGGGGTGGTGGTCGAGTCCCAGAGCAGGTCGGACGACCCGGCGAAGCCGGACCCATTCGTCGATGGACTGTCCATACCGGCTTTCTCCCTGGTGGACCAAACCGGCGCGCCGGTGACCAACGAGGTGTTCAAGGGGCACGTGACGATCGTGGACTTTATCTTCACGCGCTGCATCTTCATCTGCCCGACGATGACGGCGACGATGAGCGGGCTGGCCGGGCGGCTCGACGGCCCGCGGGTGCAGTTCCTGAGTTTCTCGGTAGACCCGGAGCACGACACGTCCCAGCAGTTGGCGGAGTACGCCAAGGACCACGACGCCGACCCGGCGCGCTGGAAGTTCCTGACGGGCTCCAAAGCGACGATCTGGGGCATCCTGCGCACCGGGCTCAAGTGGGGCATCGAGGAGGACGACCAGGCGAAGATCCCGCTCGGCCAGGGCGCGACGATGAACAACATCCGGCACCCGGGCTGGTTCGCGCTGATCGGGCCGGACGGGCAGGTGCTCGGCGTCTACCCGAGCAGCGATGACGACGCGATGGAGCAGTTGGCCCAGCGTGCCAGACGGGTGGCCGCGGGCCTGAACGCGAAGAGGTAAGTCGGGCGCAGGCGGATCGACGGTGGACGCCTCGGGCGCACGATCGTGGTCACACGCGGAGTGCTTCCGCCTCAGCGGGGAGCCCGGTTCGCGCGGCACTGCCGGCGATCGCCTGGAGCAGCGCCCTGCGGCAGCGGTCCTTGGCGCGGGCGATCTCTTCGGCCCGCACCGGCGGCGGCGCGGATGGCCGGGTCTTCGTCGCCGGCGGCGTCGTCTTTGAGTTTCTGGATGCCACGGTACTTCCAGTTGTTGAGGGTGGAGACTCTCACGCCCAGCGATCGGGCCGCGTCTTCGTAGGACAGGCCTTCGCAGACGACCAGGCGCACCGCGTCACGCTCCTGACCGCTGAGGCGGTCGAACGCGGCCTCGATCCGCGTGCGGCCCCAGTCCTTCGGTTCCCGGGCGGCCGCGGCCCGAGCGCAGGGACCCGAGGCCCTTGCGAGATCTTCGGTCATCTCCCGCTGGCGGACCGCCCTTCGGTGTCGGCGCTTGAGGAGATTGTCGGCGATCTTAATCAGATAACTCACGGAGAGGCTCTTGTTTTCAAGATCCGCGTGCGCGAGCAGCCGCACGAAGACTTCCTGGGCGACTTCCTCGGCGGTCGAGGCGTCTACCGAACGGCGCGCGAACCGGTACACCCGTTCGTAGCCGGTCTCGAAGAGGCCCAGCACGAGCGCGCAATGCTTCTGGCTTGCCATCCCAAGGTCTCCTTGCGCAAGGCTCGCTTCGGGCATGGAAGCAGCACCGGCGGCGGGGCGACAAGGCCCGGGCGGCGCGGCGTGCTCGCACGGCGGACGCGAGGACGGCACTCACAAATTCGGGTTGAACCAGTTGTCCCACCAACCGGCCACGAATGGGCGCCACAGCCCAGGTCGGGCAGACTATCGTCAACCGCCGGGCTGTCAAACGAATTCCGGCCGTTGTGGGAAAAAAGTTCCGGCATCCCCGCGAAAGGCCCCGGCGCCCAGCGCGTTGTCCGGGTGTCTTCGGAACTCTTCCCACCCCTCCTGCCCCGATCTCTTGCGACCACGAGCCGCTCCGCACGGTGCGCCGGCAGCGCCAATGCGGACGGGCCGATGGTCATCCTGTGCCCCAGCGCGCCGCGCACGGACGTGCGGCGCATTGATGAAAGGGACTTCATCATGCAGCGCGGCCCACGACATGGAAGCAAGGCCACGGACGGCTTCTCGATCGCCAGGGACGGCGACCGGGCGTCAGACTCGCCGCGTCCACTTTCAGCGGGCCCCCGAAGCCGTGCCCCTGCGCGGGGGTCCCGCTCTGAAACGTCCACCGTCGCCGGCGCGACCGCGCCCCGCTCCCCGGGGGTGGACGCGCCGGCGCACGGTGATTCGGGGCACGTGATCAGCGACTGGATCGAATCGCTCGGCGAAGCTCAACGGGACCACCTGTTCGAGCGGATCGCCGAGAAGGTTGCGGCGATCGACGGGTCGCCCGATGCCCTGGCGTGCTCGGGCGATGATGACGCGACGCTGGCGCTGGCCGTGTTCATGGAATACGCCGAGAGCCTCGGCATGTGCCCGCTGGAACTGCACTGGGTGCTGCACGATCCGCTGCGGGCCGCGGTGGCGGGCGCGGCGTCGCTGCGCGTGGCCCAGATGCTGGGGGACGCTCGCGATCTTTGCGCCGGCCGGCGCAGGCAGCCGCCGATTGGGTTCGCCGCGACCCGAGCGCGCGTCCACGGCGGGCGCACCCCGGATCCTGCTTCTTCCACCCCGTGGTCAGACCGGAGCGTCGATCGGAGCCGGCGACCGGCCTGACCGCTTGTCCTTACTCTTGCGGGCCCCTCGCGGAGGCGGGGGGCTCGCTTCAATTGTGCTCTGGGCGGACGCGCCGGCGTGCGGCCCGCATGGCCGTCTCGACATCGTCGGGGGACTTGGGGATCATGGCCGTGAGGTTACGGTTGCCGGTGGCGGTGATCAGCAGGTCGTCCTCGATGCGGACGCCCATCCTGCGATCGGGCAGGTAAACGCCCGGCTCGATGGTGATGACCATGCCCGGCTTGAGCGGGCCGTCGGGCGTGATGTCGTGGACCTCCAACCCGAGCTGGTGCCCGATGCCGTGGATGTAGGCGTCGCCGAGGCCGGCCTTGTCGATGACGGCGCGCGCGGCCGCATCGACATCGCACATCCGCGCGCCCGGGCGGGCGGCCTTGATCGCGGCGAGTTGGGCGGTCAGGACGACGCCGTAGACGCGGCGCTGGTCCCGGGTGAAGGTCCCGCTGACGGGGTAGGTGCGCGTGACGTCGGCGGTGTAGCGGGCGTACTCGGCGCCGGAGTCGATGACGATCAGGTCGCCGTCGGCGGCGACGCCGGTGTTGTCCATGTAGTGCAGGACGGTGCCGCGCAGGCCCGAACCGACGATCGAGTTGTACGCGGGTCCGGCGGCGCCGTGGGCGCGACAGGCGTGCTCCAAGGCATCCTGGATCGCGCCCTCGGTGACGCCCGGGCGGATGACGGCCAGCGCGCGCTGGTATCCGGCGGCGGTGGCGGCGACGGCCTTCTTCATGAGACCCAGTTCAGAACGCGACTTGACGGCCCGCATCTGCTTGAGCAGTTCGCTGCGGTCCTCGATCGACACGCCCGGGGTGCGCTCGGCGATCGTGCGGAAGGCCGCCAGGTCGGGCGAGACGCTGGCGGTGTAGTCGGCCAAGGGGTGCAAGCAAGCGACGGACCCGGCCCGACGCGCGGCGGCGGACAGCATCGTCGGCAGTATGCGAGTACGCATGATGGCGCTGAAGCCGGTGTGCTTCTTGAGGGACGCGCTGATCGCCTCGCGGTAGCCGTCCCAGCGCTCCAGTTCCGGGTCGAGCGACCGAAGAAACAGGACGCAGCGGCGCTTGGGGTCCTCGGCCTTGGGGTCGAAGACGACGGCCGCGCCCGCCTCGGCCTCGATCCCGGTCAGGTAGTAGAAGTTGAAGTCCGGGCGCCACTTTCCCAGCAGCGGCGGGGAACCCTCGCCCGCGAAGACGACGCCGACGGACCCTTTGAGCGCCCGCAGGACGCGGTCTCGGCGCGCCTGGTACTCGGCGAGGGGGATCGCCGGCGTGCGCGCTTTCGATGCTTGCTCAGCCATGGGCGGAGGATAGCGCCCTGCCTAGCGGCCCGCGACCGCCGCGAGAAGCCGACGGCGCGTCTCATCGCTGTAGGCATCCTTCTTGCCGAATCCGGGCAGGGCCCCCGCGCGGACGGCCTGGTCCTGGGCATCGTCGAGGTTGCTCACGAGCATCATGGCGGGAGCGGCGGCGGGTCCGCCCGCGGGCGCGTCGTGCAATCGGCGGATGAGGTCAATGCCATCCTGCGTCTCGAAGGTGCCGTCGAGCACACGGTTGATGAGCAGGAGCACCGTCCGGCCGTCGGCTTGACGCATCTCGGTCTCCAGCGTCCCGCCGTCGTTGACCATGACGAGCGCACCACCGGGCAGCACCCGCTGCACGGCGCTGCGGAGCATGTACGAATCGGGGCCGCAGTGGCCGACCAGGAGGATGCGAGGGTTGGGGGTGTCGGCGCTAGTCATGGATTCCTCGGAGGCGGACTTCGGTGGTGCGGGCTTCGACGACCACCTCGACCGGCCCCCAGTTGAACCGGCGGGGGTCGGTGATGCGATCCCGCACGGCCCTCACGGCGGGGTCCACGAGGCGACGGTTCAGCCGGTCCAGGCCGGCGCCGGTCGTCAGGCTTGATGCCGCGCGGCGCAGGACGCTGCCGACGACGATGGCTCGTTCGGCTCGGAGGCGCTGTCGTGCCCAGGTGAATGAGGTGGCGGGCGTCGCCGCATCACCCGGCCGCCGGCCCTCGGCGAGAATGCCGCCGACGCGCTCGTCCACCAGGCCGGCGGCGTCGCGGATCAACGCAGTGGTGCGGGCGATGCGGGCTGGTACGCCGGGGCGCAGGCGGGTCAGTTGCGGGATGACGCCGTGCCGGATGGCGGAACGCAAGCGGGTCGTGTCGCTGTTGGTGGTATCTTCCCGCCAGGCCCAGCCGGCCGCGTGGCAGAGGCGCTCCGAATCGGCTCGCGTTACGCCGAGCATGGGGCGGATGAGCCAGACGCCGGAGCCGCCCTTGATCAGCCTGCGCCGCGGGGCGACCCCGCTCAGCCCGCGTAAACCCGCGCCCCGGACCAGGCTCATGAGCATGGTCTCGACCTGGTCGTCGGCATGGTGGGCGGTGGCGACGAAGCGGATGCCGCGGGCCATGGCCATGCGGGCCAGGGCCGCGTACCGCAGCCTGCGGGCTTCGGCCTCCGGGTTGCCCAAGCGGGCGTCGTCGTCGCTGAACGTACTACCGGCTGTAACCTTCACCCGCTCTTCGACGAACTCCAGGCCTAGCGCCTGGGCCAGCGTCTTGACGGCGTCACGGTCCGCCGCGGCGTCCGGCGCGGGCCGCATGTCGTGCAGGACGTGCCCGACGACGATCCGGTGCTTGGCGGCTCCCAGTGCCAACAGCAGCGCGGACGAGTCCGCCCCGCCCGAACAGGCCACCAGGGTCGGGGCTCCCGGGCCGGTGCGCCCGGCGGTCGGATGGATTGTCAGTTGTCGCCAGGCGCGGAGGATGGCCGCCACCAGGGGATCACGTTTGGAAAGCCTCCGGAGCATCGGCGCACCGGGTTCGCCAGCCGAAAGGGCGTGAATGGGGGCTGGTTTCATCCTCTAATGGTATGTTTCCCGATACCATTCCCAGCACTTGCCCCGGGAGGTCCGCGTTTGCCATCCATGACAGTGCCAGTTGCCGGTTTCATCGCGACCCTGGGCGCGCCGGCGGGGGATGCCGGCGCAGGCGGTTGGGGGGCCTGGGGGGCGGGGGCCGACGGGGGGCTGCCGATGTGGGTGTCGGCGGCACTGTTCCTGGCGGGGCTGACGCTCCTGGCCATCACGATCGTGGCGGTGATCCGTCGGCACATGGCTGGCGCCGCCGGCGCTGACCCCCTGACCGACGACGCCGAGTTGGGCCGGCGCAGGCTCATCCGGCGGCACACGGTGGACCCGGTCCTGGCCGATGCCGAGGAACTGGCCGAGACCCTGGCCGCGCGGCTCAATGAGCAGGCGGACCGGCTGGAGCGGTTGATGAGGGAGGCGGATGCCCGGATTGCGCGCCTGGACGGGCTGACCAACACGGCGATGGTCGAGCCCAAGCCGGCGCCGGCCGCGCCCGGGCCGACGCGAGCGCTCGACGGATTCGGCGAAGACCCGATCACTCGCCAAGTGTACCAACTGGCCGACCAGGGTCAGCCGGCGATCGAGATCGCCAAACGACTGGGCCAGCATACTGGGAAGGTGGAGTTGATCCTGGCGTTGCGCCGCGCGTAAGCGGGGCCAGATCGAGCGCGGCTCGGCTACGTCCGGGCGCCCTTGGCGCTCTTCTTGGCTGGCGCGCCGGGGCGCGGCCCTGCGACGCGCACGCGCCTGGCGGCATCCAGGCAGAGAATCTCGAAGATCACGTGCGCGGCCAGCAACGCGGTGATCCCGGTGGGGTCGCGGTCGGGGAGCACTTCAACTACATCGGCCCCCGCGATGTTCAGGCCCCGGAGTGACCGGAGCAGGCCCAGCGCCTCGGCGGACGTGAACCCGCCGATGCTGGGGGTGCCGGTGCCGGGGGCGTAGGCGGGGTCCACGCAATCGATGTCGAAGGTCAGGTAGGCGGCCTCATCGCCCAGGCGCCTGAGGAACTCGGCGATCCCGTTCGCTCCCCCCCCCCCCGCTTGCCCATCCCGCCGCCAATCGGCGTAACTGACGAGCGTCACGGCTCGGTCGCGGGCAAACTTCAGATCGTCGCGGGAGTTGAGCGGGCCCTTGAGGCCGATCGAGAGCATCTTGGCCGGGTTGAGGAGGCCGTCCTCGGCGGCGCGGAGGAACGGGGACGCGTGGCTGAACTTTTCGCCCCAGACGGCATCGACCGTGTCCAGGTGGCTGTCGAAGTGGATGGTGGCCAGGCCGCCGGCGGGCCGCCCATGGCGGTCCCAAGCGGCCTTGAGATTGGCGTAGGCGATGGAGTGATCGCCGCCGACCGCCAGGAGCCTGGTGGTGCTTGCGCCGAGCCCCCGCGCGAACTCGTACACCGCGTCGGCGTTCTCCTTGCACGAGAAGGGGCGAGTCGGCGCATCGCCCGCGTCGGCGATACTCAAGGCCTCGCACACGTCCACATCATGCTCGATGGAGTACCGCTTGACGTACTGGCTCTCGTGGCGGACGGCGCGCGGCCCGAACCGGGCGCCGGGCCGATAGGTAGTACCGCCATCGAAGGGCACGCCGTAGATGGCCCAGTCCACCGGCAGGTTCTCCGGCGCGACATCCTCCAGGCGCGGGTACCGGCAGAACGTACACACGCCCGCGAAGCGGGGGGACCGGCGCGCGTCCGGCAAGATCGTCCTCTTGGTGCCCATGGGCGGGAGTCTAGCGAATCTCCGCGACGCTGAGGTAGGACGCCCCATGCCGGTGTCGGACGGCGATCCCCGTCCACGCGGGCGCGTTGCCGCGCAGGCAGTCGGTCGGGTACTCTCGCTGAACCCTTTGAACGCCAGGAGCCGAGATGTCCTCCATCCCGCCACCGCCCGAGGCTCCGCCGATTCCTTATCCCGGACCGCCGCCCGCGGCTCCGCTGCCCGCGTTCGACTTCGGGGCCGCGTACTCGATCGGCTGGGAAGCGCTCACTCGGAACTACGGGATCCTGGTGGGGTGCGTGGCCATCTACGCGGGCTTGCAGTTGGCGTCGTTGCTGGTGGAGACGGTGTTCAATGTCATCCCCATCCTGGGATCGCTCGTGTCGATCGCCATCACAATCTTCTTTTTCGCCCCGCTTCAGGCGGGGCTGGCGTACCTGGGCGTGAAGGCCTGCCGCCGCGAGCCGCTGGGGGTCGCCGGCCTGGG
>JBGPGM010000075.1:0-8106 GCA_041483855.1 Phycisphaerae bacterium
GACCCTAAGATTCGCAAGAACTATCAAGCCGCGCTTATTGATATGAAACGCGCCAGGCTGAAGCCAAGAACAACAAGACGATGCTGATCGTCCTGATCGTGCTGGTTGTACTGCTGGGCGTCGTCTTCTACTTCTTCCGTGATTACTGGGGATTCGGCGGCCCGCCGGCTCAGAGCCAGCCCAGCAGTGTCCCCAGCCCCACCTCTGGCCCGCACCAGACGCCCGGCGGCAGCAGCTGAACTCGGCCTCATTCGGCGAGTTCGTCGACCCGCGGGCTCCCCCGCCTCGCGCAGCATTCTTCGGCATCTGCCACCTTTCCCGTTGGCATGGGCCGGCCCTCCCCCCGCCGGTTTCTTGCGCAAAAACCGCCGCTACGGCTGGACATGCGGCCTGTTCTGTGGGATAGTTGGGGGTAGGGCAGCGTTCGCCTGCCGCCCATTCGGGCATGTGCTCTGGTTCTGAGGTCAAACTCGTGCAGTGGGGGGCTTCCCCGGGAGGTTCTGTATGAACAAGCGTCGCGCATTTACGCTGATCGAGTTGCTCGTGGTCATCGCGATCATCGCGCTGCTCGTCGCCATCCTCCTGCCCGCCTTGGGCAAGGCCCGCAAGGCCGCCCTCATGGCCGGATCGATGAGCAACCTCCACCAGTTGAACATCGCCAGCGGCTCCTACCGCCATGACTTCAAGGGGTTCATGCCCATCACGCTCACCTACCAGCGCGGCATCGCCGCGAGCTCGGGCACCCCCCTCGAAGGCTGGTGCACCTGGCAGTTCGGCGGCAAGAACTGCCAGAGCCGTTGGGGCGGCATCGTCTTCGATGTCGAGGCCGCGGACCGGCCCCTCAACCCCTACATGTACCACGATGCCGTCCTCGAGGCGCCCGCGATCCCGGGGCTGCTCCCGCCCAACGCGCCTGAGCGCCTAATGCTTCAACTGCCCGGCTACTACGATCCGTCCGACAAGATCGGCCACCAAGGGGCCGGCAATCCGAACGGCTGGCCCAACCCGAACACGGACGGGTCCACCTGTTACGACGACGTCGGCACTTCCTACCAGTTCAACGTCAAGTGGTGGGAGCAGATCCCGGCCTCGCTGGGGTTCATTCGCCGCTTCAACGCCGGCGCGGCCCGCGAAGCACTGGCCGACACGTACGAGCCTGACCGGTTCGTCTGGCTGCACGACGAGTATTCCGACATCCTTTGCAACCAGAGCGACCCCAACTACCGCATCGTGAACGGCTACGGCGACATCAACAAGTCCCTGCACGCCTACATGGATGGACATGCCCGCTACAACATCATCTATCCCGGCGTCTGGGACCCCCGTCAACCCGGCGGCGGGCGAGCTTTCACCAACTCCGTGTACACGTTCGTTTTCACAGCCCTTCGTCCGCAATAGGCCGCGCCGCACCCGATCGGCGCCCCTCTGACGGAGCAACGCCCACAAAGACCGCTGCCCTCCACGGGCGGCGGTTTTTCTTCCGGGACTCACCCAACCTACCCTTCCTCCAGCGTCGGTACGCCCACGCATTCCCTTCCAATCGAGGTGCCCCATGCCCAAGGTTGCGGTCGTTCTTTCCGGATGCGGCGTCTTCGACGGCTCCGAGATCCACGAGGCCGTCAGCACCCTCATCCACCTGAGCCGCTTGGGTGCCCAGGCGTCCTGCTTCGCTCCCGATATCGACCAGGCCGCCGTCGTCAATCACGCCACCGGCAAGACCGCCGCTGGCGAGAAACGCAACGTCCTCGTCGAGTCCGCCCGTATCGCCCGCGGGCACATCTCGCCCCTTTCCAAACTTCAGCCCCGCGACTTCGATGCCGTCGTCTTCCCCGGCGGCTTCGGCGCAGCCAAGAACCTTTCCACCTTCGCCACGAAGGGCGCCGCTTGCGAGGTCAACCCGGACGTGGCCCGTGTCATCCAGCAGTTCCACGAGGCCGGCAAGCCGGTGGGCCTGTGCTGCATCGCCCCGGTGCTGGCCGCCAAGGTTCTGGGCAAGGCCGCGGGCGGGCCTGGCGTCTCGGTCACCATCGGCAACGACGGCGCGACCGCCAAGGCGATCGCGGCCATGGGCGCGACCAACATCGCCAAGCCCGTCACCGAGGCGCACGTGGACGAGGCCCGGCACGTTGTCACCGCCCCGGCGTACATGTACGGCGAGGCGCCCGTCCACCAGGTGTACGAGGGGATCGGCCAGATGATCGAGCAGGTGCTGGCCCGCGTCCCCGCCCACACCTATTGACCACTCCCCGCTTCGCGCCGTCTCCCGATATCATCCCCCCCGCGCCCCCGCGTCCGCGATGTTCCCGCCCGCACTTTGCGGCACGCCGGGCTGGTGCAGGTGAGACGACCGGATGCTTGTCACCCAGAAGCGGCCCCGCGTCCTCAAGTGGTTCCACGCCGGCCCGCTGCTCTTTGGCGACTGGGGAACCAGCCGCCTCTACGTGCTGGGCCTGGCCTTTTACTACACCGGGCACGCCTCGCCCCTCTACCTGGCCGCCATGTCCGTCATCATGGCCGCCGTCGCCTGGGCCTACACCGTCATCTGCCGGTGCTTCCCGGACGGCGGCGGCGTCTACGCCGCGGCCCGCCAGATCAGCCCGACCCTGGCCGTCATCGGCGCCTCGCTGCTGCTGTGCGACTACATCGTCACGGCGTCGTTGTCGTGCGTGGAGGGGTTCCACTACTTCGGCGTGCCGCGTGACCTGACGGTCGGGTTGTGCATCGTCACGATCGCGGGAATCGGGGTGATCAACTGGCTGGGGGCCCGCAACGCCGGCGTCTTCGCGCTGGTGATCGCGGTCATGGCGCTGGTCGTCTCGGCGCTGATCGGCCTGATGAGCCTGCACCTGATCCCCAAGGGCCTGGCCACCCTCACCACCGGCCACCCCTCCATCCGCGGCTCCTGGCAGCGCTGGGGCTCGCTCGTGCAGATCGTCCTGGCCCTCTCCGGCGTCGAGTCCGTCGCCAATATGACCGGCCTGATGACCACCCCCGTTGCCCGCACCGCCAAGCGCACCATCTGGCCTGTGCTGGCCGAGGTCGTCATCCTCAACATGATCTTCGGCGTGGCCCTCAACGCCTTGCCCGCCCTGGCCGGCACCACTCAACCCGACTACATCACTTTCGAGGTGCAGCAGGGCCTGGACAGCGACGCTGTTCCCGAGCCCGTCAAGCAGTACCGCGACACCGCCGTGAGGGACCTGGCCATCGAGGCTACCACCGGTTCCTTCACGCCCGTGGTCGGGCCCCGGGGCGCCCACCTCGCCGGCGTCGTCTTCGGCACCGGCGCGGCCATCGTCTTCGGGCTGCTCCTGCTCTCCGCCGTCAACACGGCGGTGATGGCCATGGTTTCCGTCAAGTACTCGATGGCGCAGGACCAGGAACTGCCGCGGATCCTGACGCGCCTGAACTACTCCGGTGTGCCCTGGGTGGGGCTGGTCATGGCCTGCGCCCTGCCGGCCGGCCTGCTGCTGTTCTATTCCGACCCCAAGGCGCTGGGGCAGTTGTACGCCATCGGCGTCGTCGGCGCCATTACCATCAACGTCCTCTCCTGCGCCTTCAACCGGAAACTCGACATCGGCCGGTGGGAGCGTCTGGCCATGTGGGTCCTGGGCGTCTTCATGGCCGGTGTGGAACTAACCCTCATCGTCGCCAAGCACCAGGCGGCGATATTCGCCGGGTCCATGATCCTCGTCGTGCTCGGCGTGCGCTACGGCCTGCAGCTCCAGGCCCGCCGCTGGCCGGCGCCCCTGGCCGTGCCCGCCCACGGCTGGCTGGCCGAACTCGAACTCGCCCCCGTCCAGATCGACCCGAGCAAGCCCCGCATCATGCTCGCCGCACGCGGACGCGCCCAGGCCGAGTTCGCCGTGGACCTGGCCCGCAAGCGTGGCGCCACGCTGTTCGCCATCTTCGTGCGCACCCTGCGCGTCATGGACGTCGCACCCGGCGCCGTCCCCCGCGTCCAGGACGACCCCGACGCGATGGAAGCCCTCGGCTCCGTCGCCGCCCTGGCTCACCGCTACGGGGTGCCCTTCGTGCCCATCTACGTCTGCTCGCCCGACATCGCCGACGAGATCCTCGACTACACCGTCACCTTCGGCTGCGACACGCTAATCATGGGCAAGACCCGGCGCAGCCTCTTCGCCCGCCGGCTCGAGGGCGACGTCGTCACCCGCGTCGCCGAGCACCTGCCCAGCGAGGTCGCCCTCATCACCCGCAACTCCTCCCCATACCCCATGCCCGAGCCGCCGGCCGAGATCTCCCCTCTCCCCCCGCGCACCCCCCCGCTCGCCTGACCGGACCGCTCCGGCGCTCGGCCCCGGATACCCTTGTCCGATGCGCACGGACGTTCACACGCGGGCGGAGCCCGATCCCTCCAAGGCCGATCCTCATTCCACGCTCGCCCGGGGCACGCCAACCGATTCGCCCTTGCCCGCCGCCGACATCTTCGCCGGCCTCACCGACCCCCAGCGGCGCGCCGTCACCTACACCGAAGGACCCCTGCTTGTCCTGGCCGGCCCGGGCTCGGGCAAGACGCGCGTCATCACCCGGCGCATCGCCTACCTCATCTCCTGCGGCATCCCCGCCTGGCAGATCCTCGCCCTCACCTTTACCAACAAGGCCGCCGCCGAGATGCGCCAACGCGTCGGGGCGCTCCTGGGCGAGGGCGCCATCGCCCGCGGCCTGACCGTCTCGACCTTCCACGCCCTGTGCGCCCGCTTGCTGCGCCGCTTCGCCGACGGCGCGGACATCCCGGGCCTGACCTCCTCCTTCGCCATCTACGACGGCGCGGACCAGCTGGCCCTCGTCAAGGCAGTCCTGGCCCAGCTGAACCTGAGCACCGCCAACTTCCAGCCCCGCTCGGTCGTGGCAAGGATCAGCGCGGCCAAGAACGAGTTGCTCGACGCGCCGGCCTTCGCCGCTCGCGCCGGCAACTTCTACGACCGCCACATCGCCCGGGTCTTCACCGCCTACGAGCACGCCCTGCGCACCGCCTGCGCCGTCGACTTCGACGACCTCCTGCTCCTCACCGCGCGGATGCTCCGCCACACGGCCGCGGCCCGCAACGCCTGCCGCGACCGCTGGCAGTACCTGCTCATCGACGAGTACCAGGACACGAACCACGCCCAGCTCGTCATCGCCTCGCTGTTGGCCGGGGCGCCCGACGGCTCACCGGCCCCGCCCGACGGCCCGAACCTCTGCGTCGTGGGCGACCCGGACCAGTCCATCTACGGCTGGCGCGGCGCCGACATCGGCAACATCCTGGAGTTCGAGGAGCAGTACCCCAAGGCCACCGTCATTCCCCTCGGCGAGAACTTCCGCTCCGGCGCCCACATCCTCGCCGCCGCCGATGCGCTCATCCGGCACAACGCACTCCGCAAGCACAAGGACCTCTACACCTCGCGCCCCCCCGGCGAGCGCGTCGAGGTCGTCCTCTGTAACGACGAACACGACGAAGCCCGCCTCGTCCTCGACTGGTTCCGCACGCTCCAGGAGGACGGCGCGACCGCGCCGGGCGCGCCCGACCGCATTTCCTGGAAGGACATGACCGTTTTCTACCGCACCAACGCCCTCAGCCGCGTCATCGAGGACACGCTGCGCAACGCGGGCGTCCCCTATGTCATCGCGCGCGGCACCGCTTTCTACGAGCGCGAGGAGATCCGGCACGCGCTGGGCTACCTGCGCCTCGTCGCCAACCCCGCCGATGATGTGTCGCTCGGGCGCATCGTCAACACCCCTGCCCGCGGCATTGGCGCGGCGACCATCGGACGCGTCGAGACCGCGGCGGCCGAGCTCGGCGTGCCCCTCCTGGAGGCCCTGCGCCGCACGGCGTTGGACCACGCCGGCGGCCCCACCCCCGACCTGGCGGTCCGTACCCGCGCCGCCATCGCGCGCTTCGTGCGGATGATCGACGGCTGGACGGGCCGGGGCGCCTTCATGGGCCACGATGGCACGGGCTCGCTGGCCGGCCTCGTCGAACGGGTCATCGGCGAGTCTGGCCTGGAGGCGATGTACAGGGCCGGCAAGACGGACGCCGACGCCGAACGCGTCGAGAACCTGGCCGAACTCGTCTCCTCGGCCCGCGAGTTCGAGGTCGCTTTCGATCCCTCCGCCGACCCCGCTTCCGACGGTGCGCCCGGCTCTGCCGCCGACCCCGCCACCCCCCGGCCCCCGCTGGCCGCCCTGCTGCGTGCCTTCCTCGAACATGTCACGCTCGTCTCCGACGCCGATTCCATCGACCCCGCCCAGGGCGCCGTCACCCTCATGACCCTGCACGCGGCCAAGGGCTTGGAGTTCCGTGCGGTGGCCATGGTCGGCCTGGAGGAGGGCCTCCTGCCGCACTCCCGCGCCAGCGAGTCCCCGGCCGATCTCGAAGAAGAACGACGCCTCTGCTTCGTCGGCATCACCCGCGCCATGGAACGCCTGGTCATCACCACCGCCAGGTACCGCACCATCCGCGGCCTCAGCACCCGCACGATCCCCAGCCGCTTCCTGCGTGAACTGCCGCCGGACCACATTACGGTGTCGGATCAGGCGGGCATTGCCGACTCCGAGGATTGGTCCGACGACGACCGCGCTCAAGGCGGACCCACGCGCTCAGGCGCGGGCTCGGCGCGCGAGTCCGGCCGGTTGTCCGGGTCGGGCCTCGGCACCGGTTCGCTGGTGCGTCACGCTCAGTTCGGCGTCGGGCGCGTCCTGACCGTCACGCGCGGGCGAGACGCCCGCGCCCGCATCCTCTTTCGCGATGCCGGCGAGAAGACCATCGTGCTCGAATACGCGAAGTTGGAGCGGCTGGACCGCTAGCGGCTTTCGCCGCGCCGCCCCCGCGCGCCGAACGCCAGCCCGCCCAGCACCAGCGCCGCGGCGCCCGTCCCCGGCGTCGGCACCCGATCCGGATGGAAGAACCCCGACGGGGGCGGCGGCGGCCCCATCGACGAGGTCACCGGCTCGCCCGGGTGCTCGATGGCGAAGATCCATGGGATGAAGTCCGACAGGCTCAACGCGTTGTTGAACGAGCCGTGGAGCGACTCGCCGTACCGCCCGGTGATCGACACGGCCAGCCCGACCACCCACGGCCGCCCGTCCTCGCCCATCGTGAACAGCCCGGCACCGGAATCGTTGATCGCGAACGACGCCTCGCCGTCTACCGCCGCCGGGCTCCCCGGCTCGTCGAACTGGATGCTGATCGTTCGTCCGGTCTGCGCCACGCGGTTGGCGCCCCACGTCAGGGCCCGGTGGCCCGACCAGGCGATCCCGTCGTTCAAGAGGTCCCCCGCCGTCTGTCCCAGACCCCCCAGCAGCACCATGTCCCCCGCCGCGGGGCGCGGGCCGATCTCGTGCCACCCCGGGAGCGCGTCGGCCAGTTCGATCAGTTCCAGGTCCGCCCCGATCTTCGGGTAGATCCGGCGGGCCTGGTAGGCCTGCCCGTCCAGCGTGAACGCGCCCTGCGGCGACCCGCCCACGTGGCGCGCCGAGACCACCCAATGGTCGCCGATCGCCACGCCCGACGATCCGTTCCAGTCACCCACGTAGCTCCACGCCGGCGCGTCCAGGCGCGTCTGGCCGTATGTCACCACCACCGCGCTGGCCCCCGGCGCCGCCGCCAGCAGCATCGCTACGGCCCAGTTGTTCCGGCCCACGCCGCACCGACGCCGCGACAGGTTACGCATCTGCGATTGCTCCACGCTGGGTGCGCCGCTCCCTCCGGCGCGACGCGGGCAGCCCCCGTGGTATCGGCCCCCGCGGGGCGCGACGCGAGGGCGCGGCAACCCGGGTCGGGGGCGCGACCCATGGACATGTAGCGGTTATGACGTTGGTGCGGCCTGTGCCGCCGCCGACCCCTCCCCCGATCACCCGTCGGCGAGTCGTATCGGACGCCCGTGCGCCGCGGGCGCACCGGCGTCACGCCGGCCTCATCCCCCGGTACAGCTGGCGGACCCGTTCCGCCTGCTCCTTGCGCACGTGCTCCAGCACCAGCCTGGGGATCCGCCATTGCTGCTGCTCCTCCGTCACGTTCGAGCAGTGCTCGGTCATGCACTGATAGAGCATCTTGAAGGCGTCGCGCGGCTGGTGCATCTGGTCCAGGGCATCGACCAGGTCCTTGGC
>JBGPGM010000076.1:0-8047 GCA_041483855.1 Phycisphaerae bacterium
GATCGACCCGCACTCGATGTTCATGCAGCGCGAGCCGCGGGCGGGCGGCGGGGCGGGGGCACAGGGGACGGGGCGGCCGGGCGAGGGGCCCGGGCGCAGCCGCGGGGAGGCGGGCGGGGGCGGCGCGGAGGACGAGGAGGCGTTCGTGCCGGAGCGCCTGCCGGCCAAGGACTACATGGACCCGTTCATCAACCCGGCCAAGGAGATGGCGCGGCAGCGCAAGGAGTTCGAGGCGAACAAGCAGGCGCAGAAGGGGAAGGTGCCGGCGCGCCCGACGCGGGACGTGCTGCTGTTCCTGATGCGCCATGCGCCGCTGGAGGAGTGGCAGCAGGACATCCTGACGATCATCCGCGACGAGGCGTACTACTTCGCGCCGCAGGCGATGACGAAGGTGATGAACGAGGGGTGGGCGACGTACTGGCACTCGAAGCTGATGACGCAGCACTTCCTGGAGGCCAAGGAGATCATCCACTACGCGGACCAGCACTCGGGGGTGGTGCACATGCCGCCGGGTGGGTTCAACCCCTACAAGCTGGGCGTGGAGCTGTGGAAGGAGATCGAGCGGCGCTGGGACACGGGCCAGCACGGGGCGGCGTGGGAGCGGCTGGACACGCTCGGTTCGCGCGAGGCGCACGACGACAAGTCGATGAAGGGGCGGCAGAAGATCTTCGAGGTGCGCCGGATCTACAACGACGTGAGTTTCCTGGACGAGTTCCTGACGCCCGAGTTTGTCGAGCGGCACAAGATGTACCAGATGCGGCGCGACCCGCAGACGGGCGAGACGAAGATCGTCACGCGGGACTTCGAGCGTATCAAGAGGACGCTGCTGTACCGCATCAGCAACATGGGCCAGCCGTTCATCTACGCGGTGGACGGGAACTACCTCAACCGCGGCGAGCTGTACCTGGCCCACCAGTACAACGGGCTGGAGGTGGACGTGGCCAAGGCCAAGGAGGTTCTGGGGAACCTGCGGATCATCTGGGGCCGGCCGGTACACCTGCAGATTCGGCTGGACGACGAGCAGCACCTGCTCACGTGCGCCGACCTGCCTGGGGCGGATGGCGCCACGTCGTTCAAGAAGGAGAAGATCGGCGAGGGGACGCCGCGCCCGGCGCACGTCGTGGCGTGAGGGTGATCGGGTACGGGGATCGGCGGGGGCGCTGCCATGGATGAGGGTGCGACGAGCCCGAGACTTGACCCGCGCTTCGAGCGCGAGCTGAAGCGCGTGTACGCGGTGGACCGGGACCTGCCGTGCCCGGCATGCGGGTACAACCTGCGGGGGCTGATGCGCCCGATCTGCCCGGAGTGCGGGGCGGACGTCGAGGAGTTCGTGCGAGTGATCGAGACGTCGCCGCGCCGGTGGCGGGTGTGGCGGGCGGGGCGGGTGCGGGGACGGGTGCTGGCGGCCGCGGCGGTCTTGCTGGTGCTGGCGGCGGCGGGGGCGGTGGTGGTGCTGTACCTGTTGCGGTAGGCGGGGCGGGCCGACTACGCTTGTGGCGGTATGACGCCCCCGGGCCCGACGCCATCTGGAGAGGAAAGCCCCGGCCGCCGGCGCCGGGAGATCCGGCCCGCCCCGGCCAGCGGGGACGTGGTGGACGCGGCGCGGCGTGCCCTGGCGCGGGAGGGAGATGACGAAGACGAGGGGCCGACCGAGGCGGACGTCGAGCGGTTCGGCGGTGTGACGCGGAGGTGCCCGGAGTGCGGGACGGAGTTGTACGACGATACGGAGCTGTGCTGGTCGTGCGGGCACGCCTTGGCGAGCGGTTCGGGCAGAAACCTGCCGCTGCTGGCGTTGATCATCGTGGCGATCATGATGGCGGCGCTGGTGCTGGCGCTTGTCCTGAGGTAGTGGGCGCGGTCACTCCACGATCCCCAGGTCCCGTTTGGTGAAGAGGGCTTCGAAGCGGGCGCCGGCGGCGGCGAGGTTTTCCGCGGCGCCTTCCTGGCGGTCGATGGTGGCGATGACGGCGACGACGTCGGCGCCGGCGGCCTGGAGCACCTTGACGGCTTCGAGGGCCTGGCCGCCGGTGGTGGCGACGTCCTCAACGAAGATGACGCGGTCGCCGGGTTCGAGCCTGCCTTCCATCTGCTTGGCGGTCCCGTAGTCCTTCCTGGCGTTGCGCACGAAGAGGCAGGGAAGGCCGGTTTCGAGGCTGGCGGCCGTGACCAGGGGGATGCCGCCGAGTTCGGCGCCGGCGAGGCGGTTGATGGCGCGCCCGGTCTCCTGCTCGACGGCGCGGATGCGCTGGGCGAAGAGGCGGCCGAGTTCGCGCAGGACCTCGGGGCGGGTGCTGAAGAGGTACTTGTCGAGGTAGTAGGTGCTCTTGCGCCCGGAGCGAAGGGTGAAGTCGCCGCGCAGAAGGGACAGGTTGGTGATGGCTTTGGCGATTTCCTGGCGGGTCATGGGGGGGAGACCTCCGGGGCGTGTCGGCCATTGTGTCGCGAACGATACCGGCGCGCACCACCTCGCGGCGGTCGGAATACGATTGGGCCCGGCGCCCCGAAGTCGCCGGCGTGTGCGGAGTGATTCCATGGCAACGCGTCGTCTGCTTGTCGCTCTGTTGCTCCCGTGCTGGCTGACCGGCGCGGCCGCGGGCCAGTTCGTTCCCCCGGTCCCCGCGAAGACTCCGGCGACGCCGGAGTACTCGCCGCCGAAGCCGCCCCCGCAGCCGCCGCCGGTTCCGCCGACGACGCCGGAAGCACAGCCGCAACCGCCGGCGCCGCCGGAGGAGCCGCTGCCGTCGATCGTGGAGAGGGACGAGAAGGGGAACCTCAAGCCGCTGAAGGTATCCGTGGACGAGGCCGCGGTGCGGGCGTTGAAGGTGGACGATGCGGCCCGGGCGAAGATTGACGCGGCGATGGCGGCCCGGCGCGACGACGTGGACCGGCTGGTGATCGAGAAGATCGACGTCCTGCTCAGGGCGCGCAGGGCGCTGGCGGAGACGAACGAATCGACGAGCGTCGGCGACATGCTGGCCGCGAGCACGCCGGCGCGGGTCTTCGCGGAGGACAAGCTGCTGGCGCGCCTGGTGCGCGAGGGGGCGATCACGGCGGCGCAGAAGTCGCGCGCCGAGCAGATCGTCAAGGAGTACCGGCAGGCGGCGAACACGGAGAGCATCGACCGCGTCGGGCACAACAACATCCAGGCGATGGCGCTGGCGGGGTTCAGGTTCACCGTGTACGACATGACGATCGAGGCGATGGCGTCGTTGGACCGGCAACTGGGCGCGGCGGAGTCGGGGTTCGAGAAGCTGCTGGCGGGACTGGACCCGGGGCTGTCGAAGGAGCAGAAGGCGGTGGTGGACAAGCGGCGGGGGCCGCACAAGAAGGGGGTGGGGCGCGCCGAGCGGCTGGAGGCCTGTCACGCTGTGTTCTTCGAGGTGCTGGATACGGATCAGCAGAGGGCGCTCTTGACGGCGGCCTCGCCGGGGCTTTTCGAGAAGAAGCCGGCGGAGGGGAAGGGCGCGGGGGGCGGGGAGAAGAAGTGAGTTGGTTGGTTTTCTGATGCGACGGGCGTCATCCCTGCGGGCGCATCATGGGGAAGAGGAGCACGTCGCGGATCGAGCGCTGGTTCGTCAACAGCATCATCAGCCGGTCGATGCCCACGCCCATGCCGCCGGCGGGGGGCATGCCGACCTTCAGGGCGTCGATGAAGTCCTGGTCGAACGTGCGGAACGTGGTCTCCCCGGCGTCGATGCCGGCGAGCTGCTCGCGGAACTTGGCCTCCTGAACATCGGGATCGTTGAGTTCGGTGTAGTGCGGGGCGAGCTCCATGCCGCCGATGAAGAGGTCGGCGCGATCGGCGAGCGCAGGGTCGGAGGGCTTGGGGCGGGTCAGCGGCGAGATGGAGGCGGGGTAGTCGGTGATGAACGTGGGTCGGGCGGGGTCGAGGGTGGGTTCGGCGAACTTCTCGAAGAGTTCGTTGACGATGAGGACATTCGCCGGGGCTCCTTTGGACTCGTCCAGCAGGTGGCGGCGCTTGGCCTCGTCGCGGATGCGCCGGGAATCGGTCATTGCAAAGCCCAGGGCCTTCTCAAAGAGGTCGCCGTAGGCGATGCGCGCAAAGGGCGGGCCGTAGTCGATCATCAGGTCGCCGAAGGGCAGGACCAGGGCGCCGTTGCCGGGGATCGCGTTCTCGGGGGCGGGCGCCCCGCCCCCGGCGTCCTCGGCCTCCAGCACGGCCAGACGGGCCAGTTCGCGCACGAGCGACTCGGTCAGCTGCATCATCGTCTCGACGTCGCCGTACGCGTGGTAGACCTCGAGCATCGTGAACTCGGGGTTGTGCTGCTTGTCGATCCCCTCGTTGCGGAAGTTGCGGCTCAGTTCGTAGACGCGCGGCATGCCGCCGACGAGCAGCCGCTTGAGGTACAGCTCGGGGGCGATACGGAGGTAGAGGTCGATGCCCAGGGCGTTCATGCTGGTGATGAAGGGGCGCGCGGCCGCGCCGCCGGCGAGTTGCTGGAGGACGGGTGTTTCGACTTCGAGGTAGGCGCGTTCGTCGAGGAAGCGGCGGAGGCGCGCCAGCAGTCGCGAGCGGGTGCGGAAGATGCGCATGGTCTCCGGGGTGGCCCAGAGGTCCACGTAGCGCCGGCGGTAGCGCTGCTCGACGTCGTGCAGGCCGGCGTGCTTCTCGGGCGGGGGCATGAGGCACTTGGAGGCGGGCTCGATAGTGCGGGCCCAGACGGTGACCTCGCCGGTCCTGGTGCGCAGGATGGGGCCGGTGGCGATGACCAGGTCGCCCAGGTCGAGCGACTTGGCCAGGGCGAAGGAGCGCTCGTCGCAGTCCTTCATGCTCGCGGCGACCTGGAGGTCGCCGGTGTCGTCGCGCAGGCCCAGCCACACCAGTTTGCCGTTGTCGCGGTGGAGCACGGCGCGCCCGGCGATGGAGACCACGGGGCGGCGGTCGGTGTAGCCGGGGGGCGGGGCCTTGGACGCGGCCTGATGGGCCGCGTCGGCCTGCTCGTCGTAGAGCCCGCGGGCGTGGGCGAGGGAGACGAGGCCGTCGCGGCGCTGGCCGTAGGGGTTGAAGCCGAGTGCGGCGACGGCGTCGCGGTTGACTCGGCGCTGCTGCTCGAGCCGGTGGGGGCTCTCGGGGCCGGGCGGCGGGGAAGGGGTGTCGGGCGCGTCCGGGGCCATCGGGGCGATGGTAGCAGGTGAAGAGGATTGCGGGTCACGCGGACGGCCGCGGCGAGCGCTGGGCGCCAGCCTGCGTCAGCGCTTGCTGTTGCCGCCGAGAGCGACGGTGAGCTTGGCGGTGGTGTCGGCGTCGCAGAGGGGTTTGTTGGCAAGGGGGTCGTTGACCAAGTCCTCGAGAGTCTTGTCGCCGAGGATGTCGATGGCGGACTTGGCGACGCTGTCCATCATCCGGTGGAGCGGGCAGAGGTTGGGGCCGTGGTTGACCAGGCCCATGGGGCAGGTCTTGATGCGCTGAAGCGAGCCGACGGTCGTGAGGACGTCGAACAGGCGGATCTGCGAGGCGGGCTTGGCGAGTTTGTAGCCGCCATGCACGCCGCGGCGGCCCTGGATCAGCCCGGCCGCGGCGAGTTGCTGGAGGACCTTGGCCAGGTAATGGGCGGGGACCCTGGTGTGCTCGGCGAGGGAGACGGTGGAGACGAGCTCGTTGGGAGTGAGGGCGAGCCAAGACATGGCGCGCAAGGCGTATTCGGTCGTCTGCGAGAACATTGGTAGGCCCTCGTTGGTCGCGGCAATGCCTGGAGACGGTACGGGCGCGTCCAAACAAGGACAACTTCCTCCCAATACCGCTTATTCCACGAGCCGGCTGGGGAAGAGTGAGGCGCTGCGGAGGGTCACGTGCCCGCGGCCGCTTGGACAGGTTGTTCCTGGGCAGGGCTCACGGCGACGGGCTTGCGGCCGCCATCGGCGGGCCGTGTGGGCACGGTGGCCAGTTGTGGGCTTGCAAAGGTCAGCAGCAGCAGAGAGTTAGCGACGACCAGCAGGGTTCCTCCCTCGTGACCGAGCACGCCGGCCCAGAGGGGCAGGCGGAACCCGAGTCGTGAGCCGACCAGCGTGGCCAGAGCCATGATGGCGATGGCCCCGAGCGAGAAGGCGAGGTTCACGGCGATCGTGAAGCGGGCGCGCCGGGCCAAGGCGGTGGCCCAGGGGACGACGCTCAGGTCGTCGGACAGGAGGACGATGTCGGCGGATTCCAGGGCCGCGTCGGAGCCGATGGAACCGATGGCGATGGAGACGTCGGCGGCGGCGAGTGCGGGGGCGTCGTTGACGCCGTCGCCGATGACGCCGACGGCGCCCGGCCTGCGCCGGCCGGGCCCGGAGGCGACGCGGCGCTTGAGTTCCTTGACCGCTTCTACCTTGTCGCCGGGGAGCATCTCGGCGTGCCATTCGTCGATGCCGAGCGCTTGGGCGACGTGCTGGGCGGTGGCGCAGTTGTCGCCGGTGAGCATGCAGACGGGACGGACGCCGAGATCGTGCAGCCGCTGGACGAGCTCGGGGGCGCCGGGACGGATCTCGTCGGAGAGGATGATGACGCCGGCCTCCTGGCAGCAGGAGACGGCGGTGCCGATCTGGCCGCGTAGCTGGACCTTGCCCAGGACCTCGGCGACGCGGGAGCGGAGGCAGGCAGGGATGAGCTCCTCGACGAAGGCAAGGGTGCCGAGGCGCGCGGGATGTCCGTTAAACTCGCCGCTGACGCCGCGCCCGGGCGTGAAGGTGGGCCGCTCCAGCGGCGCGGGGGCGATGGCGCGTTGCGCGGCGGCGTCGCGGATGGCGGCGGCGATGGGATGGGTGGAATCCTGCTCGAGGCCCGCGGCGACGGCGAGCATGCGTTCGGCGGAGGACCAGCCGACGGGGTGGACCTGCTGGACGCGTGGGCGGCCGATGGTCAGCGTGCCGGTCTTGTCGAAGGCGACGGCGGTCATGCGGCTGAGACGCTCGATGGATTGGCCGCCCTTGAAGAGGACACCGGCGCGGGCGCCGCGGGCGATCGCGGCGAGGGTGGCGGTGGGGGTGGAGATGATCAGGGCGCAGGGGGACATGACGATCAGGAGGGTGATGGCGGTGTAGGTGGCGTCCTTGAGCGGCACGTTGAAGACGAGGCACCAGACGAGCAGGACGAGGATGCTGGCGGCGAGCACGGTAAGGGCGTAGGGCTGGCTGACGCGGTCGATGAGGCGCTGGATGGGCTCGCGCTGCTGCTGGGCCTCCATGACGAGGTTGAGGATGCGCTGGAGGCTGGATTCGCGCACCGGGCGTGTGACGCGGGCCTCGATGGGATTGCCGACATTGATGGTCCCGGCGTAGAGGTCGTCGCCGGGGCCAACCTCGCGCGGCATGCTCTCGCCGGTGAGGTTGGCCTGATTGATGGACGAGACGCCCAGGGTCACCTTGGCGTCGGTGGGAAGGCTCTCGCCGGGGAGGATCTTGATGCGGTCGCCGGGGACGAGGGATTCTGGCTCGACATGGACCCACCGCCCCCCCTCCCCGTCGCCGCTGGCGGCGGGTTGGCCGTTGTCGGGCGTGGGCCCGGCGACGGGCTCCCACTTCAGGGCCGCGGTGGGCATGAGCCTGTGAAGGGCCTCGACAGCGCGGGTGGTGCGCTGCATGGCGAGGGCCTCAAGGGCCCCTGAGAGGACGAAGAGGAAGAGGAGGAGGGCGCCCTCGGCCGGGGCGTTAAGCCACGCGGCGAGGGCCGCGCCGACGACCATGAGGACGTCGATGTCGAACTTGCGTGCCCGCAGGGCGGCGATGGCGGCGCGTCCGCCGTAGAGCATGCCGATGGCGAGGCTGACCCAGTACAGCGAGCGTGCCCAGTCCTGGCCGGCGGCGCGGGTCAGTAAGAAGCCGAGGAGCAGGAGGGTTCCGGCGATGAGGGAGGCGGCGAGTTCGGCGCGGGCCGAGAAGAGGCCGCGGGCGGAGGGCATGGCGATGTCGCTGGAGCGTGGGGGCGAGGGCAGGATGGTGCCGGGGCGCGTCGTAGCGGCGGCGGGCGCGCAGCATCGGGTGGAGCAGGCCATCAGCAAACGCTAATCGGGCGGAAGGTCGCTATCGAATGAGACCGTTTCTCAGTTGC
>JBGPGM010000077.1:0-7952 GCA_041483855.1 Phycisphaerae bacterium
CTTTCCGCAGGCGTCGCGCTCAGCCTGGAAGGGCGTCGCCGAGACCGACTGGAACAGCTGGCAATGGCAGCAGCGGCACCGCGTGACGACCATGGAGCAGCTCGAGAAGGTCATCCGCGTGACCCCCGAAGAGCATGACGCCTTCGCGCGGACCACCGCCGAGTTCCACATGGGCATCACGCCCTACTACGCCTCGCTGATGGACCCCGACGATCCGGCGGACCCGCTGCGCCGGACGATGATCCCCGTGACGGCGGAGTTCACCCGGACCCCCGGCGAGGCGGACGATCCGCTGGCCGAGGACCACGACATGCCGGTCGAGGGGCTCGTCCACCGCTACCCCGACCGCGTGCTCTTCCTGGTCACCAACTTCTGCGCGACCTACTGCCGCTACTGCACGCGAGCCCGCCTGGTGGGCAAGACCGGGGAGTACCACTTCAACTTCAAGCAGTACGAAAAAACCCTGGAATACCTCCGCCAGCACACCGAGGTCCGCGACGTGCTGCTCTCCGGCGGGGATCCGCTGACCATGGCCGACGACCGCCTGGAGTGGCTGCTGTCGCGCCTGCGGGCCATCGGGCACATCGAGTTCCTGCGGATCGGAACCAAGGTCCCCGCGGTCCTGCCCCAGCGCATCACGACCGAGTTCGCGGCAATGCTCCGGCGGTACCACCCGCTGTGGATGAGCATCCACTTCATGCACCCGGCCGAGGTGACCCCGGAGGTGCACCAGGCCTGCGCCCGCCTGGCCGACGCCGGCCTGCCACTGGGCAGCCAGACGGTGCTCACCCGTGGCGTCAACGACGACGTCGAGACCGTGAAGAGCCTCATGCACAAGCTCCTCATGGCCCGCGTCCGGCCGTACTACCTCTACCAATGCGACCCGATCTCCGGATCGGCCCATTTCCGCACGCCGGTGGAGACCGGGCTGAAGATCATCCAGGCCCTCCGCGGCCACACCACCGGCTACGCGGTGCCGCAGTTCGTGATCGATGCCCCCGGCGGGGGTGGGAAGATCCCGCTGCTGCCCGAGTACCTGATCGGGCGCGACGGCGATGACGTCGTGCTGCGGAACTTCGAGGGCAAGACCTACCGGTACCCGGACCCGCTGCCCAGGGCGTGACGTAGAATCGTCGCGTTTCACGGCCGCGGGCCGACGGAGTCCGTCTGGCCTGTCGCAGATTCACGTCCACCACAGGCAACGCAGCGAGTACAGAGGGAAACTGGAGAGCGAGTGTGTCCTCTGTGGTGAACTCGTCTCCCGGGCGCACCATGAAAATAGGCCTGACCTACGACCTGCGCGACGATTACCTACGGCTCGGCTTTCACGAACACGAGGTGGCCGAGTTCGACCGGGTGGACACGATCGAGGCTCTGGAGGATGCGCTGCGGTCCTTGGGCCACCGGCCCGAGCGGATTGGGTGCGTCGGGGCACTCTTGGAGCGCCTCGCCGCGGGCGAACGCTGGGACCTGGTCTTCAACATCGCCGAGGGGAAGAGCAGCACCGGGATCGGGCGCGAGGCTCAGGTGCCGACGCTGCTGGACCTGCACGGGATCCCGTACACGTTCTCCGATCCCCTGGTCTGTGCCCTGACCCTGCACAAGGCGGTGACCAAGCGGGTGGTCCGCGACCTGGGCCTGCCTACGCCCGACTTCGTCGTCGTCGAGAGCGAGGCCGACATCGCCCGCGTTGATCTGCCGCCGCCGCTCTTCGCCAAGCCGGTGGCCGAGGGAAGCAGCATGGGTGTCTCCGTCGCCTCCAAGATCCGCAGCCGCGACGAACTGGCCCGAACCTGCCGTTCACTCCTGGCACAGTTTCGTCAGCCCGTGCTTGTCGAGACCTTCCTCCCGGGCCGTGAGTTCACGGTCGGCCTGGTAGGCACGGACGAGGCCGCGCAGGCCGTCGCGGCGATGGAGATCCACCTTCTGCCCGGAGCCGAAGCGGAGGTCTACTCTTTCCAGAACAAGGAGCACTACGAAGACCGCGTCGCCTACACCCTCGCCAGCAGCCCGATCGCCGATGAGGCGTGCGCCCTGGCCCTGACGGCCTGGCGCGGCCTGGGTTGTCGCGACGGCGGGCGCGTGGACGTGCGGGGCGACGCCGCCGGCCGGCTGAACTTCATCGAGGTCAACGTCCTCCCCGGGCTCAACCCGCAGCGCTCGGACTTGCCGATCTTGTGCTCCTTGCGTGGCATCCCCTACCGCAACCTGATCGGCCGGATCGTTGAGTCGGCCTGCCAACGGATACCGGGGGCCGGAAACCTGAGGGAGGGCACGCCGCGTCAACCGAAAGCCAGGGCCGGCGACAGCCCGAACGGTGCGACGGCGAAGGTGAACGGGCCCACGACCGCCAAGCGCGGCAAGGCCCGCCGGGTGCGGCCGGTATGAACATCGCCGTGCTCCACGACGCGGTGCCGCCAGGGGCGTCGGCCGATGAACAGGACGTGCTGGTGCAGGTCGAGGCGGTTCGGGCCGCGTTGGCGGAACTTGGGCACGAATCGGCTGTGGTGCCGTGTACCTTGAATCTTGATGCCGCGGCCGCGGCGCTGCGCGAGCGCAATCCCGACCTGGTCTTCAACCTCGTCGAATCAATCGGCGGGCAGGGGCGGCTGATCCACCTGGCCCCGGCGCTGCTCGAGAGCCTGGGCGTCCGTTTCACCGGATGCCCCGCCGACGCGGTCTACAGCACCTCAAACAAGCTGGTGGCCAAGCGTCTGCTCGCTGCGGCGGGGATCGCGACGCCCGCATGGTTCTCGGCGACCGATCTTGAACGAGGCGTGCCGATGTCCAGGGTCGAATCGGGACGGTACATCGTCAAGTCGGTCTGGGAACATGCCTCACGCGGTCTGGATGAGGAGTCTGTGATCGAGGCGGACACGCCGGCGGCGCTGCTGACCGCTCTGAACGGCCGCGCCAACGTGCTCGGCGGCGAGGGTTTCTGCGAGGCCTACATCGACGGGCGGGAGTTCAACCTCTCACTCCTCGGCGGGCGAGCCGGGGCCGTTCGCCCCGACGTGCTCCCGCCGGCCGAGATCCGCTTTGACGGCTACGAACTCGCAAGGCCCAAGGTTGTCGGTTACCGCGCCAAGTGGAATGAGCGATCGTTCGAGTACACCCACACGGTGCGTGAGTTCGAGTTTGAGGCCGCCGATCGGCCGCTGCTGGGTGAACTGGAACGGCTGGCGCTGGCTTGCTGGAACCACTTCTGCCTCCGTGGCTACGCCCGCGTTGACTTCCGCGTGGACGGTGCGGGCCAGCCCTCGGTCCTGGAGGTCAACACCAACCCGTGCCTGTCGCCCGACGCTGGGTTCGCCGCGGCCGTCGGGCGCGCCGGCATGACGTTCTCGCAGGCGGTCGCAAGAATCGTCACGGACACATGACCAGCCCCTTACCCCACCACCCCCCACTCCCGACGCAACCCCGCGCCACCGCCTGCGCGTTCCGTGAGGAGGTCCGCCCCGCCGACGCCGCGGCCGTACGCGACATCGTCGCCTCCACCGGCTTCTTCCACGACTTCGAGATCGACGTTGCCGTGGAACTGGTCCAGGAGCGGCTCGGGCGCGGCGTGGCCAGCGAGTATTATTTCGTATTCGCCGACGAGGCCGCCACACGCCGCACCATCGGCTACGTCTCCTTCGGCCCCATCGCCTGTACGATCGGCAGTTTCGACCTGTACTGGATCGCGGTGCACCACGATCGGCGCGGCCAGGGGCTGGGCATGGCGCTGATGGCCGAAGCCGAGCGGCTCATGCTCGCTGGGGTGCGGGGGCCCGAAGGCAAGCCTGGTCCGCCGGCTCGCCGCGTCTACATCGAGACCTCGTCCAAGCCCCAGTACGAGCCCACGCGACGGTTCTACTCGCGCTGCGGCTACCGTGAGGAAGCCCGCTTCGAGGGCTTCTACGCCCCGGGCGATGATAGAGTCGTCTACGTCAAGCCACTGGATCGCCAGCCGGCTCCTTGACCGGCATTGGGACGGCAGACGGCAACCTACGGGCAACCTCCGAAGAAGCATGTCAGGAAATCGAAGAAGTCCTGGCTGTCCGTCGCGCCCGAGGCGTTGAAGTCGGCGTTACCGTCGAAGAACGCCGTCAGGAAGTCGAAGAAGTCCTGGCTGTCCAGCCCGCCGCTGTTGTTCCAATCGCACGGGCACGCCGGGAGCACCGTCAGCAGCGCCGCCACGCTCTGCGCGCTTGAGCAGGGGTTGGTGACCACGGCGTCGTAGGTCCCCGCGTCCGAGGGAGATACCGCGCTGATCGTGTACGTGCGCGTCGTTGCGCCCGCCAGGGGCTGCCCGTTGCGGCGCCACCGGAAGGACAGCGGCGAACTCCCCTGGGCCTGCACGCTGAACGTGGCCGGCTGCCCGGCGCGGACCGACACGTTCGAGGGTTGCTGTGTGATCGACGGGGGCGTCAGGCCCATCGCCCAGCAGACCGACCGGTCCAGGATCGCCTGCGCCGCCGGGGTCGCCAGCGTCCAACTGGTGTCCTCGAAGAAGAGGAACACCCGGCGCGCCGGCGTGACGTACCCCGCCGCGACGGTCGCGCCGGCCTCGGCGGCCACGATCGCGCCGCTCGTGGAACCCAACGGGCGCGCCAGGACCTGCGTCCCGGGGCCGACATTGCCCTGGGCCACGCTCATGTTCGCTCCGGCCGTGAACACCGCCAGCGCCCCCGGCGTGAGGCCCTGCATGATCGGGTGCGATGGTGTAACCACCTCGATCGCCGTCGCGCCCGCCAGCACCACGCCGTTGTCGGTCAGCGATTCCCGCCCGGACCGCAGCAGCGCGTTCTCCCAGAAGATCATGGGGAGGTTCACGGTGCGGAACTCGCCGCCGATGTTCCCCGACGTGACGGTCGAAGAGACGATCACCAGGCCATTGCTCTGAGCGATCTGGGCGGCGGTCGGGCGGTTGGCGGGGTCGTCGTCCAGCGCCGTCACGGCGTAGCCGAGCCCGCCGAGGTGGTCGATGGCCGCCTGGTCGGGCGCGACCGGGGGAATCGAAACCCCGATGAAGGCGATGCGCGGGATGTTCCCCACGCGGATGTACCCCGGCCTCTCCCTGACGGCCAGGCCGGCCGGGCCGGTCACGCTCAGGCGTACCGTGTAGAGCCCGTCGTCGGTGTAGGTGTGAACGGGGTTGCGCTGGGCGCTGGCGGCGCCATCCCCGAAATCCCACGACCATGCCGTAGCGTTCGGCACGGTGGACAGGTCGGTGAACGTGACGGCAAGCGGCGCGGCCCCTGAGGTGACGTTGGCGGTGAAGTCGGCGTCGCCGATGAACCGCACGCGCAGGACGTTCGCGCCCCGGTCGATGGGCGAAGCGTAGTCCAGGTCCTTGTACAGGTCGGTGAAGTACAGCCCGTCCGGGCCGGCCGTCAGCCCCACGACGCTCGCCTTGCCGCCGCCGACGTACTCGATCAGCGGCGTGGGCCCGCTGACGAGGTTCCCCTGGGCGTCCAGGACGAACTCGCTGATGCGCTTGCCCAGCGCCTGCGGCCCGGTGCCCCACGTCGGGCCGGACTCGGAAACAAAGGCGTGCCCCTGCTTGGCGGCGGGGAACTGGCTCCCGCCGAAAGTCCCGGGCTGGACGAAGGCGATGTTGACCGGCCCGCGCGCGGGATTCCAGTTGTAGATCGCAAAGTTCGCCATGCTCGTGTCGTAGCCGTCGTAGAGGTAGTTCCTCGCGCTGACGATCTTCGCCAGGCGGTCCACGCTCGGGCCGTTCTCGGCCTCGTAATGGAACCCGTCGGCCTCGCGCCACGCCCCGCCGAACGGGTTGCGCAACCCGTAGGCGAACACGTAGTCGCGGGCCGTGATCCCGTCACCGGCGTTGTAGAAGGGGTTGTTGCTCGCGGCGGTCCCGTCCTGGTTCAGGCGGAGGACCTTGCCGCGGAAGGTCGCCAGGTTCTGGCCCGCGCTGGCGTCGAACCCATCGCCCATGTGGACGTAGAGCCTGCCGTCCGGCCCGAACGTGATGTTGGAGATCTGGTGCGACTGCCCCTGGACCTCACCGACCATGTTGAGGATGGTGGTCTGCGTCGCGGCGGTCAGCCCGCCGTCGGTGCTGGTGAACCGGACGACCCTGGGGTAGTGCGGCGCGGCCTCGACGCCCGGCGTGCTGCTGTAGAGCATGGTCGCGAACACGTCGCCGTTGGTGGGGTCCACGACGACGCCGGCAACACCCTGCTCGCCCGACCCGGGGAATGCGCCGGTGGGATTGAAGTTGAGCAGCCCGGTCGCATAGTCGTGGACCGTCCCGTCGCGCGTGACGACCTTGATCGCCCCGTAGAGTTCTGTGACGTAGTACACCGGCGAGCCGGGGCTCGACCCCGGATTGGGAACGAACGCGATGTTGACGGGCAACTGAAACCCCGTCGCGACGACCTCGACGCGGAAGCCGGGCTGACGCACCGCCCAGGGCACGGGGCTCCCCCGGGCAAGTTGGCCGAAGTCCGGGGTCGTCTGGCCCGCCGCGCCCACGTACGTCGAACCGCTGGACGACACCCAGAAGTAGCGGTCGTTGGCCGGGCCCGTGGGCACGCTCATGGCGGGCAGGTACACGACGTAGCCGGTCCCCTCGTGCGACGAGAACGACAGATTCGTGTCGGGCAGGATGAGCGGCGCGCCGAGCGATCCGGCCGAGACGTGCACGCGTACATCCGCATGGGCCGCCAGCGGCCCCGGGTTGGTCACCTGGTTCGACACGCCGTCGAGCCCGCTGAACCCGAGCAGCAGTTCGCCCGTGGGACTCTCCAGCCGCACGCTCGGCGGCGTCGCGGCCACGGGCAGGACCACTGCTACGCCCCCGACGGCCGCGTTCCACGTTGGAGCAGGCGTGTCGGCGACGTCGTCCGTCTCGAGCGGGAAGATCTGGCTCGCCGGCCCCGTCACGAAGAGCCGTTCGCCCCAGTCGCTCCATTCCGTCGCCGGGTCGCCGCTCGAATCGCGGTGGCGGACCCGCAGGCGGTACTGGGTGTTGGCCACCAGGTCGTGCCGGCCCGCGTAGGAGTTGATGAAAGCCCCGTCCCCCAGGTGAACGTGCACCCGCTCCACGCCCCCGATGCACGAGATCGCCCACACGCGCTCGACCGGCGTGACGGTCCAGATCTCCCAGTCCGTGCACACGTGCGTGTCGCCCGGATCGGGGTCGGAGAAGGGCGCGCACTCCATGTGCGCGTCCCCGGGGTTCACGATCCGCCCCACCTGCGGCTCCGTCACCACCGGCGTGTTCGGCGGGTTGTTCGCCCTCGCCGCGCCGACCAGGGCCGAGACCGACACCAAGGCGACCAGCCGGGCCAGATTCTTCATCACGCTCCTCCGCCAAGGTAGGTGGGGGTGGGATGCGGGGAGGAACTCGATCGGCAGCGCGCCGCCCACGCACGGGCCGGCGAACCCGCCAGGAAAGTGTAAACCACCGGCCCGCCCGGGCCAGCACCGCCTTCTCAAGACCGCCATCACGGCGCCCGCGCCCTGAGGCGCCAGCGTCGCGCCCTGGAACTTCCTTCACGGGAGTATCGGCGCCGGGCCCAGCCCCGTCATCTCACGGACACCCGGCGAAGAACGCCGTCAGGAAGTCGAAAAAGTCCTGCGAGTTGATCACGCCGTCGTGGTTGAAGTCGGCGTTGGGCGCGTTCGTGAAGAACGCCGTCAGGAAGTCGAAGAAGTCCTGCGAGTTCGCCACCCCGTCGTGGTTGAAGTCGGCGCGGCAGCCCAGGCTGGCCGGGTCCCGCAGTGTGGCCGCGAACACCGCGTAGCCCGCCAAGGGGTTGTCCCGGTTGGTGAAGGTGATGCTGGCCAACCCCTTGCCGGCGAAGTTGCCCAGGCCGTCGTTGAGCATCTGACTGACCGAGATGACGGACTCCACCACATTCAGCCCTACGTCCGGGTCTGCCTGATCGACGTTCCCCGTCGCGCGGAAGACGCCGAGTTGCTCCTGCAGCGCGACGCCCAGC
>JBGPGM010000078.1:0-7888 GCA_041483855.1 Phycisphaerae bacterium
AGGGCCTTTTGCGTCTCCGGGGCTTCGAGTAGGCGGATTGTGTCTTCAATCATGCTCGACCCTCCACGCAAGTGTCGGGCAGGTTCTTCAACTGCTCCAGGCAGTGGCCGCGGTAGATGGCGCGGGTGTCAAGGAGCGCCGAGGGCTTGCCCGCCCTGGGCGGAGCCTTCTCCTTCTTCTCCGCGGCACTCTCCGCGACCTCCGCGACCGGATTTGTCTTCTTCTTTGCCACGCCCGGAGCATACCCGAGAGTCAGGGCATGCCGGGGAGCGGCGGACACGGGGTCACAGATGATGCCGGATCAGGACGCGGGCACGCCACCCGGCGCATCATGGTCCCAATGCGACACCGCACAACCTCTCCAGGCCGGTAGCCTACGATCCTCCCGGTGAGTTGAGCGTCTCCGGGCGTTCGCTTGTGCCGGCGGGCCGGGTCGGGCGCGGCCCTCACGCCGTGGCAGGGTGATGGTTCTCTAAAAGGAGCCCTCTATGCGAGTCCACACGTCATGGATGCTCGTACTGGCGGCCTGCGCCCCGGCGTTGGCCCAGACTCCGGATCGTCCGGGAGTCAAGCCCGTTGACAAGGGGGCCGCCCAGGACGCCCCCTCCCGGCGCGAGCAACTGCTCAAGGCGGTGCAGTTGCCCAAGAAGGCCGACGAGGTCCGGGCCAAGGGCGTCCCGCCGGCAGAGATGAAGGAGGCCCTCGACGCCGCCAAGGCCAAGGGCATCCGGGCCCACGAGATGGCTGACCTGACCAATGTGCAGTCCAAGGCGATCGACGAGCACGGCCGGATCGACAACTTCGGGAGTTTCGTCAAGTCCAAGCTCAACGAGGGCCTGCGCGGGCGTGAACTGGCCGCGGCCATCCGCGCCGAGCACGCCAAGCGCGGCATGGGCCCCGGTGGGTCGCACGGCAAGCCCGCCGACGCGGGCAAGGGCCAGGCGGGCGAGAAGCCCGGGAAGCCCGACGCTGCTGATGACAACAAGGATAAGCCCGGCGACAAGGGAAAAGGCGGCAACGGACGCAAGGGCAAACCCGGCGGCAAGGGCAAGCCGTGATCACGCACCAACGGGCGCGTGGAAGGAGCATCGCCATGAAACTGACTTGTTCGCTCGGCGCGGCCCTCATCGTGGCCGGGTGCGCTTCCCAGAGCAGCCCGGAGCAGGGCAGCGCGACCGAGGGACGGCCGCCAGCCGCGCCGGCCATGACCGCGCAGCAAACCAAGGTGGACAAGGCCGCATTGATCGCCGCGGCCATCCAGGCCAACCCGGACAACGCCGACCAGATCTTCCGCCAGAATGGCATGACCGAGCAGCAGTTTGAGAACCTGCTCTATGAAATCGCGGCCGACCCCGAGATGTCCGCGGCGTATAACGCGAAGCTGAGACCGTGAGCAACCCGCGGGTGGTCGGGGGGCACTGGTGAGGAGCGGTTGCGCGACGGGCGGGCGAGCCGCCAGTCGCAGTTGTGCGCCATGGGCTGACGCCTATGGCTACAGACTTGCGCCGCGTTCGCGGCTTGAGACGGTTCCGGAGGTCGCGCTCGCCCCCCCAAGACTCGCTTGACCCCCGGCTACGAACGTACAGCCCTTCGGGCTGCGGGAACAGGAGAGGAAGAGGGAGGTGGTGGCCCATCTACCGGGGGTGTCGTCGCGGAGCCTCCTCCACGCCCCGGCTACTGACGGCCAGGCCTTCGGCCTGATGAAGCGTGCGGCGCGGTATCGTGTGGGGCGGGGTATCGGGTACGGCGGGGTTGGCGGGTGCGGCGGGACTGGAGGGCGGCATGGCGACGGATCGGCGAGGTGAGAGGTCGGTGGTGCGGGGCGCGGCGGCGGTGATCGGCGCGTCGGTGGTCATCGGAGCGGCGATGGGCCTCTGCAGCGCGGCGACAGGCCTGTCGGGCGCGGCGTGGGGGCAGCCGCCTGAAACAGGGAAGCCGCCCGAATCGGTGAAGTCGCCCGAGGCCGCGAAGGCGCCCGTGCCGGCGGAGGCCGCGGCCGGCGCGCCGGCGGAGGAACGGATCGGCGCCGCCGTGACCAAGGCGGTCGAACTCGTGCTGGGGATGCAGGAGGCGGGCGCGGAGGGGGACGAGAAGGCAGAATGGCCGTACGAGGGCGTGTACCGCGTGGGAGGGCAGATCCCGATCGGCTACCGCGTGGGCGGGACGTCGATCTGCGCGATGGCGCTGCTGCGGGCGCCGGGGTACGCCGAGGACGACAACCGCAAGCAGGCGGTGGCCCGGGCGGTGCGGTTTGTGTGCCGCGCCGTCGAGCACCCGCTGATGTCGGCGGATGAGTACGACGGTGGGTACGACGTTCGGGGGTGGGGGTACACGTACGGGCTGCTGTTCCTGCTGGAGTTGAAGGCGGCGGGGGCAACGCCGGCGGGGTCCGAGGAGGCGGTCGAGGCGGCGATCAAGTTCGACATCGACGCGATCCAGAAGACGCCGATCGGCAAGGTGGGCGGGTGGAACTACGCGCGGGGGGCGGGCAAGGACGCGGTTTCGCCGCCGTCGCCGTTCATGACTGGGCCGACGTTGCAGGCGCTCTTCGCGGCACGGCGCGCGGGGTACGCGGTGGACGAGGCGGTGGTCAAGGCGGGGCTGGCGTCGCTGGAGCGGGGGCGCACCGTGACGGGGTCGTTCGTGTACTCGGGGGACGCGGGGTCGCGCCGGCCGGAGGCGGTGCCGGGGTCCGTCGGGCGGATGATGGTGAGCGAGGCGACGCTGTACCTGGCGGGCCGGTCGGACGTGGCGCGGATCCGCGGGGCGGTGGATTCGTTCATCGTGCACTGGGAGTGGCTCAACCAGCGCCGGGCCAAGCCGGGGACGCACGCCAAGCCGTACATGATCGCGCCGTATTACTTCTATTACGCGCACTACTACGCCGCGCAGGCGGTGGAGATGCTGCCCGAGCACGAGCGTGCGGAGTACCGGCGGCGGATCAACGAACTGCTGTTCTCGGTGCAGCTGGCGGACGGAGGCTGGAACGACCGGGTGTTCCCGCGCTCGGCGAACTACGGGACGGCGATGGCGATGATGGCGATGCTGATGCCGCGGACGCCCGCGCCGGCCGCGTGGGGGGATGCGGGGACGGACGTGAAGAAGGAAGGGGAGGGGGGAGCGAAGTGAGGAGGGATGCGGGGCGGTTGGGCGCGGCGTGCGGTCAACTCCACCGCCCGGCGATCGGGGCGGCAGGTTCGGCCAGCGACCGCAGGCCGGCGATGCGCACGGCATCGCGCCCGCGGATGGACAGGACGGGGATGAGCCCGCGATCCTGGATGCGGTCGGCCGCGCGGTCGGTGAGCCACGCCTCGGCGCAGGGCTTGGATTTGGCTTCGCCCCGCTCCTTCCAGGAATGGACCGGCAGACCGGCGAGGTCGCCGCCGCCGCCGGGGGTGAACTGCCACCCGTCCGACGCGAAGGCGTCGCCGAGTAGGTAGGCGCAGGCGAAGGCGGGGTTGGCCCAGAGGTATGACTCGTGGGTCGCGGCGGGCGCGGCGGCGTCGATCTCCTCGAACTCGAAACGGTCGATGGGTTCGGTGGCCTTGCCGTAGGGGATGCGGAGGAGGAAGCGGGGCAGGGCCAAGGCGATGGAGGAGGCCTCGGGGAGTTTGCGCAGGGTTGTCCAGGCCTGGTCGGCACGGGGGAGCGCGGGGTCGGCGGGGAGGGTCCAGTGGTCGGGGTCGGGGGTCAGGTCGAAGGAGGTGCAGCCGACGTGCCGGGGGGTGGCGGCGGCGAAGAAGGGGGCGCCGGCGGCGCGGGCGATCTTGGCGATGCGCCCGAGGAGTTCGGCGTCGGCGACGGTGCGGTCGAAGGTGAAGTTGCCCACGAGGACGGCCCAAGGCTTGGCGCCGGGCGACCCGATGGTGGCGTCCACGAGGAGCTTGTACAGGCCGGAGGCTCGCAGGTCGGACGCGCCGGCGAGGTCGGCGGCGAGTTCGTCCTTGGAGGCGTCGATGACGGAGACGGAGAGTTCGTCGGTAGTCTCGAGCGTGGTGATCAGCAGGTGGACCGCCCGCCAAGCGGATTCGACGGATTGGAAGTTGGGGTGGTGGAGGATGGCGCGCATCTGGCCGCTGATGGCGCGGTCAACCGTGGCGACCAGTTCGGCCTGCTTGGGGTCCGCGGCGGGGACGATGTAGGGGCCGACGGCCTGCTTGAGGAGGGTCGTCAGGTCCACTCCGGAGCGCGGCGCACCGCCCGCGGCGGCGCGCGCGGCGGGCTTGCCCAGGAGCGCGGCGAACGCGCCTTCCCCGCCCTGCGTTGAAGCGACCTGCGTCGGCGTTAGAGCGGCGGGCGCCGGAGCAGCGGGGACGGCCGGAGACCAGGACCGGACCTCAGCGGCCGCGGCGGCGAAGCTGGCCGGGCTGAGCAGGCGCGAGCGCAGCGACCGCAGGGCCTGGAACAGGTCGACGGAATCGAAGATCTGGTCGGGGTGGAGGTCGTCGAGGCTGGCGATGGGGATGGCGACGGCGCTGGCGCCGATGGGCACCTGGACCTGGATGTGCATCGCGGCCATGGCCGCGTCGAGGTTGTCGATGTCGATGGCGGTGGGCTTGCGGGCGGCCAGCATGGGCCCGGCCTGGACCAGGGCGCGGCTGGCGCGGCCTGAAAGATCGGCGAGGACGGCGATGCGGAAAGGCGTCTCGGGCTCCGGGCGCCGCTGGGCGGACGAGGCGCGCGGGCCGAACTGGAACTCAAGGTTGCCGAACGAGAAGGCGTCTGGCATGGCGAGGACTCCGGCCGGCGGGGCGCGGCGAGCGCCAGTTTATCGGAACCCGTGGTGGATGGGTGGACTGTAGAGCGGGCGGGCGGTGAGCACAGGTTATCGGGACGGTGCGCGGGATCGCTCTGTGCCGGCCATCAACCACCCCGGGGAACTGCTGGGGCTGGTGTTCTGAGCCGATAGCCTTGGGCGGACGTGCGGGGGGGCCGGGCCGAGGGCGGAGTGAGATGCGGTACGCGCGGAACTCACATCCCGGTTTCTCGCTGGGCGAACTGGTCATCGTCGTCGCTATCGTCGCCATTGTGGCCGCGATCGCGGTGATCCGGATGGCCGGCGCGGCCGCGGGGTGCAGGAACGCGGCGTTGACGGCGGACCTGCGCATCTTCGGCGACGCGATCGAGCGGTACGCGGGCGAGCACGGCGGACGGACGCCGGCGGACAACGCGGACGCGACGGTGACGACCAACGCGGGCGTGTTTACCAGGCGCCTGGTGACACGGACCGACGACATGGGTGACGTGAGCGGGGGCACACAGAAGTGGCTGGGGCCCTACTTGAAGGAGATCCCCGTTAACCCGTTCAACCGACTGGCGACGGTGCGGATCGACGGCAACCCGGCGGGCACCGGGCAGGCGGGTTGGCGCTTCGACACGGCGCAGCGCGTGCTGGCGCCCGACGACACAGTGACCGGCGGCAACGAGCAGCGGCCCATCGGCGCGTACTCCGGGTCACCGCCGGTGGGAGCGCCCGTCCATTGATGATGAGGCGGGCGTTGCGGGGCGGCGCGCGGCGGAGCGGTCAGACCTTGCGGATGCCGACAAACCACTGTTCAGCGAAGACGCCGATGAGGGGCAGGGGCCTGGCCTGGAGGTTCGCGGCGTTGATGATGCCGATGATGCTGACAACAAGCATGAAGATCATCGCCGCGGGGAGCAGAACAATGCCGACGCACACGGCGATGAGCAGGACTCCGACGGTGCCGGTCGCGATGCCGAAGAGCCAGACGAGCAGGCACTGCTTGGCGTGGTAGAGGGCGAAGTCGTTGTTGCGCATGAAGAGCGGGATGAGGAAGAAGGGGACGCCGAGGATGTTGAGGGCGTAGGAGAGGATCGCCAGGACCTTGCCCTCGGCGGCGTCGGCGGTGGAGGGCGCGGCCGGCGCGCCCGGAGCCGCGGCGGGGGGTGTCGGGCTCGGGTTGGCTTGGTTGGGATCGTCGCTCATGGGTGACTCCACTGGTATTGGGCCATCAAGGGGCCCGAGGCGGGCGCCGGCGCGGCCCACATTGGCGCGACAGCGCACCACACGCCGACGGGTCAAGGAGCCTTCCGACCGGACCGCCCGCGCACGGGGATGTCGCCGAGGTTCATCGTGCGCGGGGCGGCTCGGGCGGGGTCAGGCGGACGGGCCGGAGGCAGGCTTGCGGGCGGCCTCGGCCGGGGCCGCGGGGCGGTCCACGGCCTTGATCGCCTGGTCGGTGCGCGCCGCCAGCGTGTGCAGGGCGCCGGCCAGGGTGGACAGGTCGCGGCACAGTTCCGCCCGCACGGCCTCGACCATGTCCCGCAGGGGCTTGGGCAGGTCGGCGGCGGGCTCGGCGGTGAGAAGGAGGTCGTGCCACGGCTCCAGCCGCTCGACGAGCGACACCAGATGCGACGCGGCCAGTTCGCCCGTGACTGTGGCCTGCGACACGGCCCGGCGGGCGTCGTGGGCCTCGCCGATGACGGCCCGCAGGTCGGTGGTCGCCTGAGCGGCCCTGGGCTTGAGCTCGGCGAGCGAGGCTTCCAGCGCGCGCGCGGCCTGGCCGGTGTGATCGGCGATGGCCTTCTCCGCGTCGCGGGCGGCGGTGACGGCGCTGGAGACGGAGATCTCCAGGTGCTCCTTGAGTTCGGTGACGTGGTCGATGAGTTCGACGGAGCCGGCGACGGACTCGCCGAGGGCGGTGCGAGCCTGCTCGGCCTGCTGGCGGACCGCGTCGAGTTGGCAGGTGGCGGAGGCCGCGTCGTCGCGCACCCGGTCGGCGTAGGCGATCAGGTTGGCGAGGGTGGGGTAGGGGGGCGCGGCGCCGGCGGCGGGCGTGTCGGTCACGGGGCGGGCGCCCAGGGCCTCGGCCTTGGCGCACATCTGCCCGAGGGAGGTCAGGGTGGGGACGATGGTCGATTCCAGGTCGCGCCGGGTCCTGGACATGCCCGCGTCCAGATCGGTGAGCATCGCCTCGACCCGGGACTGCACCTTGTCCAGGTGCTGCTGGAAGACCCGCACTCGCCCCTCGATCAGTTCGTCGGCCTGGGCCTGGAGGTGGTCGAAGGCCGCGGCGGCGGCGGTGACGCGCTCGAGGAGGCTCTCGGCGTGTTGGGTTCGCTGCTCGATGGTGGCCAGGGCGCGAGCGGCCAGGTCGAGGTTCGACTGGTGGCCGATGCCGGCCTTCTGGAGGGCGTCGGTGACGTGCTGGGCCTGGTCGGCGATGGTCCGCAGGGATTGGCCTTCGGCGCTGGCGTTCTGGATGAGCGTCCGCAGGGCGCTGGCGAAGTCGTTGAACGCCTCGCGGTCCACGACGCGCGGCGAGAGGAAGACCTCGTCAACGACCGTTTCGGCGGGCTTGAGCGCTGTCCGTGGCTGAGGCATGGCCTGGGTTGCTCCTTCGCCCCTGTCCCCACCCCGCCACTCCCCCCAGCCCCCCACTCCACTTCCCGCCGGGCGGGAGGGCCCCGAATCGGTCAGATCGGCCGGAAAGGGGGGTATGGCTGCACAGATTGGTCCCGGCTTGAGCGGCCTCGATGGGGCTGCGGCAGGCGGACGCGTACGATCACTCCATGCCGCGCGCGGGAAGGACAAAGCGATCGGGATCGGGGGGCGTGGGGGCGGCTGGCAAGGGGGAGCGGCTCCAGCGGGTGATGGCGGAGGCGGGGGTGGCGTCGCGCCGCGGGTGCGAGGAGATGATCGAGGCGGGGATGGTGGAGGTGAACGGCCGGGTGGTGACGGAGCTGCCGGTGTTCGTCGATCCGGCGGCGGACCGGATCGTCGTCCAAGGGCGGCCGCTGGCCAAGCCCGAACGCCGGCTGTACCTGATGCTCAACAAGCCCGCGCGGACGCTGACGACCGTGAGCGATGAGCCGGAGTTCCGCGGCAGCCGGGCGACGGTGATGGACCTGGTGACGCACCCGGCCA
>JBGPGM010000079.1:0-7824 GCA_041483855.1 Phycisphaerae bacterium
CCACCGCCCGCTCGATCTGCTCGCACTGGCGCGCGGTCCGCTGGTCGTTCCAGAGCAGCGCGGGACGCAACGGCGCGCCGCCGCGCCCGCCGGAGTTCAACGCCTCCCGTGGCAACAGGACCGACCCGTGCATCTGGCCCGACAGGCCAACGGCCGCGATCGCGTCCGGCGCGCACCCGGCCTGGGCGATCACCGCCCGCGTGGCCGCGATGGTCGAGGCCCACCAATCCTGCGGGTTCTGCTCGGACCAGCCGGGGCGCGGGTGGCTGATCGGGTGCGCGGCCGAGGATGCGGCCACGACGCGACCGGCCTCATCGCCGATCAGCGCCTTGGTCGCGGACGTGCCGACGTCGATGCCCAGCAGGAGACGCACGCGAGCAGTCTACGGCCCGGTGTGCCGGGATGCCCCGCCCTTGGGCCGCCGAGCCGCTTCCGTCACGGCTTCCGCGCCGCCGCCTCGATGTCGATCTGGCCCTCGATGTCGTTGGCCTCGTTGACGCGCAACCGCCAGGTGACCGAATCAACCCATCCCAGCGCCGACCGCCACGCGGACGACCCGGGCATCAGCCGCGGCATCGCACCGGGCAGCCGCGAGGGACGGATGAAGCCCAAGGAAAGCCAGCGATCGGTCTTGCCGCCATGCCTGCCGTCGGCGAGCGAATCGAAGCAGCGCCGCACGGCGTTCACCGGGGCCGAAGCCTCGGGCGTCTCGAGTGATGCGACCGACACCACCCACCAGCCCGGCCGGGGCGCGCCCGTGCCCGGCGCACCATCGCCGACGAACCCCCATGCCAGGCCGGCACGCGGGCCAAATACCGATTCCATGACACTCGCCTTCGCCGGGTCCATGGGCACCGTGCGCACCGCCTGCGGGCAGACGCCGCTCAGGTCCGGCGCGGCGTCCGCGTGCGCTGCCGCGCTGCCGAGCGGCTGTCCCATGACCGTCATCGCGCCCGCCAGGGCAGTGTCGGCCGCGGGGGCCAGGGCGCCCACGTCCGGCGTCTCGAACGCCATCGTGACGGACACGGGCCCAGAGCCATCGGCCGACTCGGTCTGCACCAGGAGGGCCTCGCGACCGGACAAGAGGGCCGTGACCGACGCGGGCATGTTCAGCACGCCCAGCAGCCAACCCAGCGGGCTCACCGGGGCTTCGGTCGGCTGGGCCAGGCGCGACTCGACGATCGTGGCCAGCGCCCGCTCGCCCGCCCCCGGCCCCTCCCCCGGCCTCCCCCCGCACTCCCTGCCGAACGGTGCGTCGGACGCCGGCCGGACCCGCGCCAGTTCCGGACGCATCCGCGCCTCGCGCAGGAAGAACCGCGCCTGCATCTTCCCTCCGCCGCCCTCGCCCTCGGCACGCGTACACGAGACGACCATGAAGTCATCCCACGGACGGACGCCGCCGGGAGCCCTCGGCTCGCCCGGCGCGCCGGCGGCCGGCGCGGCTTCATCGATCCGGGCCAGCACGAGCATCTGGGCTCCGCCCATCGCCCGCGACGCCTCGATCGCCGGCGTCCCGGCCAGCAGCGCCTCCGCCTTGCCCGGGGCCCGAACGAGTTGGTCGAACAGTTCCGACCGGCCCGCGGGCCCGAGGATGATCTCCACCGGCGCCTCCGCGTCATTGGGGCGCGCGCACTTGATCCGCCGGCTCGTCAGTTCGTACTTGCCCGACTCGATGGCAAGGATCGGATGACCATCCACGATCTTCCGCGGCGCGGTGTCCAGTCGCTTCTTGAGGCGCTCCTCCGTCGAGGACGACACCTGGCTCACCAGCGCCCACCGTCGGGCCTGCGCGTCATCCACATCACGCATCACCAGGATCACCCGCGTCCCCACCAGCCGGTCGAAGGTCTCCCGCGGCGTCCACCCCAGCCGCGCCGCCAGGGCCGCCCACCCCGGCTCCAACGGCCCCAGCAGCCCAAGGTCGCCCAGCACCGCGCAGGCCGCTGCCCCCGCCGGTGACTGCACCAGGCTCGCGCCGTCGTCCATGACCACCACCAGTTCCACGGAGCGCGGCAGCGTGCCCGCGGCATCGGCCGGATGGTCCGCCGGCGGGGCGGCGCCGGCGCGCCCGAGCGCGGCCATCGCCAAGGCGAGCACCCACCCGGGCCGGGCGACTCGGGGCACGTCAACGACTCGCTGGAGGGCCGCGTTCACGGGTTCATCGGGGGAGAAGGCCGTCGCCGACGCTCTGGCCGGAGATGATCGGTGCAAAGTCGTCCAGCAGGTCGCGCCCGACCGGGCGGACCGTCCAGGGCGGGTTGTCCCACGCCGACGGTGTGAATGGCAGGCCCGCCTCGACGCGCCGGTAGAACGATGAATCCGCGACGGCACACCCGCGGGCGGCGATGAGCGCGACCGAGGCGTGCACCGGGCGCCACGTGTCAACCGTTCGCACAGCCGTGGACGCCGTCGAGCCCTGCGACGGGTCGAGTGTCGGCGCGATCACCAGGTCCTGCGTCACCCGGGCGGGCGACGCCACGGCGCCGATGGCGCTGCGGAGTCGCACGAACCGTGCCGCGGCCTCGTCCTGGGCGCAATCGACGACGCACGAGAAGGGCGCCGGCCGCTGGCGAAGGGCGGTGGCCTGCGGGAAGAAGCGGTAGGCCAGCGCGAGCCCGCCGATGCCGATGAGCACGCACAGCACCAGGCCCGCCCGACCCGCGTCGGCCAGCAGGCGCGCCCGCGCCGAGAGGAACGGTTGTTCATCCCGCACGCGCGCCAGGATCGCGTCGGTCAGGTCCGGCGCCCGCACGGGCTCGCGCAGCGCGTCGGCGACGCGGTGGATCTCGTCAAGCCTGCGCCGGCGGCCGTGCCCGTTCACGCCCACACCTCCTGGAGCCGCACGCTGTGGACACGGTGCCTGAGCAGCAGGACCCGCATCTTCCGCCGCCCGCGGTGGAGGTGGCTCTTGACGGTGCCCTCGGGCATGTCCATGTACTCGGCGATCAGGGCGATCGGCCAGTCCAGCTGGTGGAAGAGCACGACGATCTCGCGCTGGTCCTCGCTCAGCGCCCCCAGCGCGTGGCGCAGGGCGACCTTGGCGTTGGACCGCACCTCGTCGTCGATCGTGTGCGCCTCGGGCGCGTCGCCCGAGCTCCCCATCAGCCCCACCGCGTCCGTGTCGTACGCCGGCCGGTGTTTCTGGCACGCGTTGACGTACAACCGCTTGGCGATCGTGAACAGCCACGTCGAGAAGCGGAACCGGAAGTCGAACCGGCGCAGGTTCGTCAGGGCCCGCACGAACGCGTCCTGCACGATGTCCTCCGCCACGTCCGGCCGGCCCGACAGCCGCAGCATGTACGCGTACAGCGACGCCTGGTGGGCGCGGATGAACTCCTCCGCCGCGGCTCGCTCGCCCGCGATGGCCCGTTCGATCAGAGAACGTTCCTCGGCCCGCGTCATGTGCCTGGATGATACAACGGCGCGGGCCCGGAGTTTCGGGCAATCCGGGCGGCAATCCGCGCCGGCGGGCCCGCCCGGGATCGGGTCGCGTTCGGGTTGCGCCTGGCCCCATTCGGCGCGCCAAGCGGGCCCCACGAGTGAACACGGGGCCCGCGATGGATCGTTGGTGACCGCAGATCCCGGCGTCAGGCCGCGCTGCGCTTGCGCCGGTTGCGCCCGACCGTCCGCTGCTCGGCCTCGGCGCGCTTCTGCGGGTTGCCCACCAGGCAGTCGACCAGCTCCATGGGCGACTTGGCCCAGGTGTCGGCGCCGATCTCTTCGGCGAGCCCCTCGGCCCGATTGAAGACGCCGCCGCCGACCGCGATCTGCAAGCCCGGGCACGCCCCGATCTCGTGCAGCGTGTCGATCAGTTCGCGGATGTTGGGCAGGTCGCGCGGCGCCGAGCAGAACGCCAGCAGGATGCCCGGCTTCGTCTCGTTCACCCGCGCCAGGATCTCGTCGTTGGCGATGCCGCCCCCGGCGAACGTGATGTCGTACCCCGCGCGCTCCAGCAGGTCCACCGCCATCTGGGCGCCCAGGTCGTCGGCATCGTCGGGGCCGCAGAACGCGAAGATCGTCCGTCCGCGCTCGGCGTCGCGCCCCAGCCCGGCTGCGTTCTGGTCCACCAGCACCCGCAGCAGGCGCGTCGCCAGGTGGTGGCTCAGGCACTCCAGCTGGTCGCTGCTGTGCAGGCGCTCCAGGAGTTGGTACGTCGGCCAGAAGAGGTCGGTGATCAGCGTCTCCGGGCTGGTCCCGCGGGCTCGCTCGCGCCGGACGAACTCGCGGGCCGCGCCGCGGTCGCCGCTGATCAGCGTCTCGAAGAATCTCTCGACGGGCATCTCGTGACTCATGTGCAGGTCGCTCCGGTGAAGGGGTTGGGCAGATAACCGGACCGGACCCGGGTTCCACCCGGACCGAACCTCCGCAACGAGCGATGCCCGCGGCCTCCGCCGGAGCGGCCGCCTCTGGTGAGCGCCGCACGCGAACTATCGAGCGTCCTCACTCTGCCCGATCAAACTTGCCCAATCCTGCACCGGGACCGCGCACGATCGTGCCCGTCGTCTGATAAGGCGGCGCATCCCCTCGCCCGTCAGCCCGCTTACCCCGAGGCGATGGCCCGGTAACACACGCAGATCCCCAGCGACAGCGGCGTCTCGGTCACAGCCACGAACCCAGCGCCGCCGATCACCGTGCGCAACTCCGCCGGCGGCATGAACTTCTCCACCGAGCGCGGCAGGTACCGGTACGCCCCCGACCGGTCCCCGCTGATCAGCGTCGCCGTCACCGGCATCAGCCGCCGGCAGTACCAGTCGTTGAACCATCGCACCGGAGCCAGGCGCGGCGAAGCAAACTCCAGGATTACCAGCCTGCCGCCGGGCCGCAGCACCCGGCGGAACTCGCGTATCGCGCGCCCGGGGTTCGCCACGTTGCGGATCCCGAAGGCGATCGACACTATGTCCACCGACGCGTCCGGCATCGGCAGGTTCTCGGCGTCGCCCTGCACGTACGAGATCCGCCGCGCGACCAGCGCCGGCAGTCGGGCCCGCTTGGCCTGCGCCACGGCGAGCATCTCGGGAGTGAAATCGAGCCCGATAACCCGGGCCGGCGGCGGGTTCGCTCCCGCGAAGGCCTGTGTCAGGTCCCCTGTCCCGCACGCCACGTCCAGGACCACGTCAGTTGGCGTGGGCGCGCTCTGGCGCACGGCGAACCGCCGCCACGCCTGGTCGCGCCACAGTGAGTGCAACCGATTGTTCAGGTCGTACCGGTCCGCGATGGCCGCGAACATGCGGCGAACCTTCTCAGGCTTGTCCTGGTTCGCATGCGGGTCGGCCAGGTCGGACTCCGTCCACGCGGCCACGGGCGCGGGCAACGACGATCCGCCTGATTCGGCCGATGCGGGCATGCGCCCATCATAGGGAACACGCCCCGATCACTCGCCCAGAACCCGTTCGCGGCCGGTCGGCGCCCCCCTGAAGACCGACGCCTCATCGAAGCCGCATAGCATCTGATCCGCACCTACATCACCACGGAGGCAACCCATGCCAACATGCTTGACAACCCGCATCATCGCGCTGGCCTTGGCCCTTGGCCTTGGCGCGGCCTCGTGCACGACGAACCCAACCACGGGACGCAAGCAGTTCGCTATGTCACGCGAGCGCGAGGTCGCCATGGGCGAAGAGGCTGCGCCGCAGCTAACCCAGGAGTACGGCGGCGAGGTCAAGGACCCCGCCCTTCAGGCCTATGTCACCGGCGTCGGCCAGAAACTCAAGGACCAGACCGAAGTGGACGGCCCGGCCCGCACCTGGAAGTTCACGCTCCTGGACTCCGACGTCATCAACGCCTTTGCCCTGCCGGGCGAGAAGGTCTTCATTACGCGCGGCCTGGCGTCGAAACTGGACAACGAGGCCCAGATGGCCGGCGTGCTCGGGCACGAGACCGGGCATGTCATGGCCAAGCACGTGAGCGAGCGACTCTCGGAGCAAGTGCTATTCGGAGTAGGCGGCACTCTAGCCGGCGCGGCACTGGGGGCGGCCACCAAGAACAGGACGGTCCAAGAGGTTGCGCCCGTTGCATTCGGCATCGGCGGCACGCTCGTGACGTTGAAGTTCAGCCGCGACCAGGAGTCCGAGGCGGACAGCCTGGGCATGCGGTACATGACCAGGGCGGGGTACAACCCGCAGGCGCAGTTGCAGGTGATGCAGGTCCTCGACCGCGAGAGCAAGGGGGGCCAGGGACTGGAGATGCTCGCGACGCACCCGCTGCCGCAGACGCGCATCGAGCGCGTCCAGCACCTGCTCCAGACGGACTACGCCGCGACGCAAGGGGACTCCAAGTACCAGTTCTACCCCGAGCGCTACCACCAGCAGTTCCTGAGCAAACTCCCGCCCGCCAAGAAGGCCGACGCGGGGCCCGAGGCGGGCCAAGGCCGCCTGCTGGCCCGCATCTCGCTCGACGACCCGACCGCCTGGTGCGCCGTTTGCGCCGCCGCGGCACACGCGCACGAGGCGCAGCACGGGGACTGACCGGCGACGCGCGGAGCACAACGTCACTTGCGCCGTGTGTTCGACCAGAACCGCGCCCAGTTCCGCCACGCGAAATCCTGCACCTCATCGTCCGTCCAGCCGCGGTCGCTGAGCGCCCCTGCCAACCGCTCCAGATCGCGCGGCCGGTCGATCCCCTCAGGCAACCGGGCCGCGCTGAACCCGCCGTCCATGTCCGATCCCAGCCCCACGTGCCGCCGATCGCCGGCCACTTCGCACACGTGCTCGACGTGCCGGATGCAGTCGCTGATCGACGCACGCCCGCCCTCGGGCAGGTCCGCCCGCAGGAACTTCGAGTAAAGGTTGAGCCCGATCACCCCCCCGCTCCCCCCACCCCCCCCACGGCTCGCGCCACGCTCGGTGATCCGGCGGCTCGCCTCGTCGGTCAAGTGGCGCTGATTCGTCGGATCCCCCAGCAACGCACGGCAGTTGGAGTGCGACGCCATCACCGGCCCCTCGGCCGCGTCGAGCAGTTCCGCCAGCGCCCGGTCGCTCAGGTGCGACGCGTCGTGGACCACGCCCAGCCGGTCCATCTCTCGGATCAGCTGTCGGCCCAAGTCGGTAATGCCCCGGTCCGTCGTGTTCCCGCCCGCATAACGCGACGACTTGACCCACGCCAGCCCGATGGCCGCCACGCCGCGCTGCGCCCACCAGTCAAGATCCTCGGGCGAACGGATCGGGTCGGCGTTCTCGATGAGGATGCCCAGGTGGAGCGCCAACGGCTGCCGCCCATCGATTCCCGTCCGAAGCTGTTCGAGGCTTTGGTTGATCTCAAGTAGGACGCTGTGGCTGACGCCGCGGACGCTCCGAAGGACCGCTTGGGACACTGACAGGAGCGCACCTACCGTCGATATCCCGGCCCCCTTCAGGCACGCTTCGGCCCTGAGAGACAAAGTGAGGGCCGAGAGCGGCACAGCGGCGAACTGCCTCGCATCCAGACGATTGGGCAAAGACGCGCTCCAGCGTTCGAATGAACTCGATGATTCCGGGGCTGCGCCGGATCGGCTCCCGTCAGCAGAAAGCACTTCGGGAACGTCGATCGCCACCGCCCCCCGCTCCTTCCACGTCAGGTACACCTCCAGTTGCGCCCGCCCGACGGCGTTCGCCCGCTCCACATCGCCCGCGACATACCCCTCCGGCCCCGTCCCGCCCGGCTCGGTGAAGATCGTGCCCAGCGCCAGCCGCACGTTCCCCTCGGCCAGCGCCGGCAGCGTTACGGCCGCGGGAGGGTGCGGCCCGGCATTCGCGCCACCCGGGTCCAGTGGCGCGAGCATGTTGCGCCCGGAGACGGCCAGGTACGCCAGGTCAAGATGCGCATCGAACCACGTCAGCGGCACGCCGC
>JBGPGM010000080.1:0-7652 GCA_041483855.1 Phycisphaerae bacterium
CACAGCAGCCAGTCGGCGGAGACGCCGTACGCCAGGCAGAGCGCGACGATGAACTCGACGCGGGGCTTGAAGAGCCCCCGAACCACACGGCGCACCGTCTCGGGGTCCATCCCGGTGGCCTTGCCGATCTCCACGAAGGTCCGGCCTGCGCAGACGCCGCGGATGCGCCACAGGACGCCGCGGAGCAGCGCGGCCCTGCCCGGCGGCGACCTCCCGCGGCCCCGGGCCCCGCCGGGCGGCCGTGCCCCCCGCCCATGATCCGCGCGGGTCGCCTTGACCATGAAGCTCTCCGTCCGCCCGTCATGGTAGTCCCCCCGCCGCGCTGCGCGGCCACGAGGCCCGACAGAGGCCCGTCCTTGCTTAACGGGCCTGCTCGGCGAGGATTCAACGCGGGATTGGCATCAGCCTACGCCGCAGGCTGATGCCTGGCGCAGCGAACCGAGCCGGCCCGGATCTATGGGCAGCCGGCGAAGAAGGCGATGAGGAAGTCGAAGAAGTCCTGGCTGTTGGTGGTTCCGTCGCGATTGAAGTCCGCGCCGGGCGCGCCGGCGAAGAACGCGGCGAGGAAATCGAAGAAGTCCTGTGAGTTCGCGACGCCGTCGCCGTTGAAGTCAGCGGGGCAGGGCGGTGGCGGCAATGTGGCGATCCAGGCGCCGAGGGAACCATTGCCGATGACGATCGTGCCGTCAGCAGAGATGCCGCGGGCCTCGGTGAGCGTCCACCCCGGGGGCGGAGCGAGCACGGTCTGGAGGTCTTCCATGCCACGGCCGTGGCGCCAGACGAACGCGTGCCCGTTGCTGGAGCCGATGACAGTTCCGCCGTCGGCGGAGACAGCGTCCGCGGTGGCGCCGGAGACGCCGGGCAGGCTGCCGAGGATCTGCCATCCTCCGGCGGCCGTCCACAACGCTGCCTGGAGCGGGGCCGAGCCACCCGTTGCCTGCGCAGCGCCGACGATCACGGAGCCATCGGGGGAAATGGCGTCGGCGTGGCTCGTAGGGCCGCCGAAGTCCGGGCTTCCGATGTTCTGCATGCCCAGATCGGCGGTCCATCGGAAAGCGCGGCCGGCGGTGACGGGGCTGAACATGGCTTGCCCGACGACGACCGTGCCGTCGGCGGAAATGCCGCGTGCGTCGCTGCCGGGGATGATGACGCCGGGGCTGTCGATGAACGTCTGGTTCCTGCCGGCATCCCAGATCGCGGCACGCGGCGGCTCGCCCCGTCCGTGCACGACGTAGCCGGCCCCAACGGCGCCGGTGCCAGAGAGAGCCGTCACGCCCGAACGCGTCGCAAGCAGCTGCTCACCCGCTACGGCGGACCAGAAAAAGGCCTTCTCCTCGATGATCGTCGGCGCGTGCCAGCCTCCGATGGTGAGGCCGTCGGCGGACACCGACAAGGCCGCGCTGGTGTAGTCGAGGCCGCCCTCGAATACGGCGTGCATCCCGCCGGCCTGGGTCCAACGGAACGCGTGCGATTGGAGCAGCCCGTCTGGCGCGACATAGTAGCTGAACCCCACGACCACCGAGCCATCGGCCGATACCGCGTAGGCGTGGCTGCCCAGGCCCCCGGGAAGGTCCCCCAATCCCTGGAACGTGCTCTGTGCGAGCGCAGCGGGCACGCTTGCAAGGCCCGCAGCCAGAACGGCCGTGCTAGCCATGCGGGAGCGCCGCGTGGATGACGATGTGAGTCGGTGCATTTGCGGTCTCCTGTGCGCTCTCAGTTCCTTCCCGAGCCCCTCCGTCCCGCCCCCCCCTGTGCCCCCTGTGGTTGCGCATTGATCTAGCAACCCGCGAAGAACGCCGTCACGAAGTCGAAGAAGTCCTGCGAGTTGGTCACGCCGTCGTGATTGAAGTCCGCGCTGCCGGCGAAGAACGAGGTGAAGAAGTCGAACAAGTCCTGGCTGTTGACCATGCCGTCGAGGTTCCAGTCCGCCGCGCACGACAACCCGTTCATCACCAGAGCGCGCCCCTCGGGGAGTTGCCGGAACAGGTTGCCGCCCCCCGGGGTGCCGCCGCGCATGAACTGGAAGGTGCGGGTGCTGCCGCTTAGGCCTTGCGCCCAGCCCCATAAGCGTGACGGGTCAGGCCGATTATGCCGACGAACCACCTGGGGTTTGCGGCGTCGTTCGCCGTGAGCACGACGGGGGTGACGAGATCGAGCACATAGTGGGTCAGCCCGCTTGGGCCGGGCAAGGTGGTGAAGGCGGTGGTGCGGAAACTCAACTCGGGAACGATCGAGGCGTCGCCACCATAGGCGAGCACCACGAGCGGTTGATACGCGTTCGTGCCGGGGTCCTGTCTCCAGAACTCGATCTGGAAGCCGAGTTCGCACGCGCCGTTGCCCCACCACTCGATATGGTTGATCGTGGCGGGCCCGGTGAGCGCGAAACCCTCCCAGCAGACCGCATCACCGTCGAGATGGTTACCACCTGGGCCGGGGTCCTGCCATATCTGCGACCACCGTGAGACCCCGCCGCCGCTCACGGGCTGCTGCGACACCAGGACCTGCCCCGAGGCCAGGTACGGAAGACCAAGAACGGTTGCGACAACGCAGGCCTGCACGACCCTTTCCCCTATGTGGCGGCACGGACTGCCGCTGCCGCACTCCACGGCCATCGGGCCTCTTGCCGACGACGTGATCATGCCGGCCAGCATCCGTGCCGGCTCTGGGGAAACTTCCCTGATCCTCGCCGGTGAGTCCTTGGCGGGAGCGTTCCCGGACAGCGACGCGCCCAGGTTCGGCCAGTGAATCAACGCCGCCTTGCGCTGAAACGCTCTCCGGACGACCGTCCCAAGAGTTCGAGGTGCCTGTCGGCGCCGGTGTTCCGTTGAACCGCGAGCCCGTCCGCTCGCCCTGGACAGCGCGCATCAAGGCGATCGGCGGCCCGGCGTGATCACAAGCGCTGGCGCCGGCGCCCTCAGCGGCGCCGCCGCGTCCACCATGGTGAACATCGGGAACGGTCAAATCGGGTCCACGCTCGTGGGCATTTACACACAGGCCAATCAGCCTGCCAAACCTGATTCGCCGGCCACCATCAGGGAAGTTTCCCCGTGGCGGGCGCGGATGCGGACCGGCACGATCCCTCGGTGAGCGCCAAGCACCCGCGAAGGGCGGGGACCTGGCGGATGACATTTGTTGTCGCAACGGCGTGCCGAACCCCGGCCCACGGCGGCCAAAGGAATAGCGCATGGACACCTGCGGCCAATCGAATCGTGAGAACCAGCGCAACACGTTGCGGACGATCACCGCGTTCGCGGCGATGATCGCCGCCATCGCGACAGCCGCACCGACGACCGCACAGACCGTGCTGTTCGAATTCGACAACGCGCCGCTTCATTCCCCCCTTCCGACCGACCTGACGGTGGGCGGGATCATGGCCCACTTCTCCGCGACGGGACAGGGGTATTCCATCCAGCGGGCGGACACCATGGGCTTCACGCCGGTGGGGTTCGGCGGGTACTGCATCTACCCCAGCAGCGTGTTCCCCGCGGACCTCCTGGTCGGGTTCTCCCAGACGCTGACTGGTTTCTCCATTCTGTACGCGCCCCAGGAGCTGGGCTGCGACGATTCAGCGACAATGAGGGTCACGGCGTACATGGACGGCGCGCTGGTAGGAACTAACACCACCACCGCGGATCCCCCAGGCACCTGGCCCACCGGAACGCTGATCTTCAGCTCCGCGCAAGGCTTCAACAGCGTGGTGGTCCACTACGACGCGCGGCCGCCCACCTGCCAGGACTATGGCCCGATCTTCGTGGCCGACAACATGAGTGTGACACCGGGCGCATGCACGCCGGCAAGCGTCGCGCAGCAGCCATCCCCCGCTTCGACGTGCCGCTCGGGCGCCGCGACCTTCAGCGTGAGGGCGGCAGGCACCGGGCCACTCGCGTACCAGTGGCAACGCGAGACGACGCCCAACTCCAACACATTCGTCCCGCTGGCCGACGGGCCGACCGGGACGGGATCGATCATCTCCGGCGCGACCACCGCCACGCTCACGATCTCCGGGGTCTCGACCGCCGACGCCGTCCGGTACCGCTGCGCCATTGCCAATGGCTGCGGTAGCGTCACGAGCGACGTGGTCCGACTCGCGGTCTGCGCCGCGGATTTCAACTGCTCGGGTGCGGTCAACTCGCAGGACATCTTCGACTTCCTCGGCTCCTTCTTCGCCGGCAACGCCGATTTCAACGCCGATGGCACGACCAACTCGCAGGACTTCTTCGACTTCCTCGCGGCGTTCTTCGGGGGTTGTCCGTAGCCGTTCGTGAGCCGCAAGGCCGGCGCGCTGTGCGCATGCGGGAGGATCAGGCTTTGGAGTGGACCGGTACTCGAACGTGGGTCGTGGCCCCGCCCTGGTGCGGGGGGCGACCCGGGATCCCGCCCGGACTCTGCCGGCAGCGCTGTCGACCACGGTGGGACTCCGCCAAGGCAGGGTCTTCGGATGCCGAGCTCGTCTTTGGAGCGGCCGTATGAGACCAGGTTGGCTCGCGTCTACTCGCCCGCACCATCGCATGACCGCCTGCCTCACGGTTGGCTTAGCGCTGGCGACCGTGCCGATGGCCTGTACACGCCGCGACAGCCAGGCCGCGACGGAGCAAGGGGCACCGGTTCCGCCCCCGAAGGCAGCGCGGTCGGCGTTCGGGATGGCGCTGGAGGCTCAGCAGTTATACATCCGGCACTGCGCGGCGTGCCACGGGCTTAAGGGGCACGGGGACGGTCCGGCGGCCGAGCAGTTGTACCCCAAGCCGCGGGCGTTCCTGGACAGCCCGTTCCGGTTCGTGTCGGCGGCAGGGGCGGAGGATGTGAAGATCCAGGCGGTCGAACGGACGATCCTGCGGGGCGTGCCGCGCAGCGCGATGCCCGGGTTCGGCGGGATGCTCACGGACGCACAGGTGGAGGGCCTGGCGCGGTACGTGTGGGAACTGACACGCAAGGGGGACGAGGAGCGCGTGGCGAAGGGGATCGCGGCGCCCCCGCCCGTGGAACCTCCTCGGCTGGCGGAGGCGATCCCGGCGCCGCTGTTCGACCAGCGGCTGGTGGACCATGGGGCGATGTTGTTCACGTCGCTGACCTGCGTGACCTGCCACGGGACTGGCGCGCACGGGGACGCGCCGGGGACGGGCAAGCTGGTGGACTCGATGGGGCGGCCGGTGCGTCCGGCGGACCTGGCGTCAGGCGTATTCAAGTCGGGATCGGCCAACGAGGACCTCTACCGAACGATCGTGGTGGGCGTGCCGGGGACCCCCATGCCGCCGTTCCACGACAAGGTGCTGAGGCCGCGGGCGGACGGGACGATTGACGATTCGGACGTGTGGGCGCTGGTCGCGTACATCAAGAGCCTGGCGCGTCCTCGCCTGGAGGGGGTCTCGTCGGGGGCGGTGCTGCGCCCCGTGGGCGCGGCGGACCCGGCGATGCTGATGGACGGAGCGCACACGGCGTGGCTGAAGGTGCCGACGACGACGATCACGCTGCGGCCGCTGTGGCAGCGGGTGGAAGCGCCGGTGACGTTGGACATCCGGATCGTGCGGTCGGGGGACCGGTTGGCGATCAACGTGTCGTGGAGCGACGCGACGCCCGACGTGGAGCACGACAGCGGGAAGTTCCCGGACGCGGTCGCGATCATGTTCGCCCTGGGGGATGAGATCCCCGCGCTGCCGATGGGAGTGTCGGTGGAGGGGCACCAGGCCAGCGCCCCGGTGAACCTGTGGCAGTGGAAGGCGAGCCGGCAATACGCCGTGTCGATGGGCCGGGAGACCGACACCCAAGAGCCGCTTGTGCTACCGGCGGGGAACTTCCTGGCGTTCGGCCCGGCGAAGCCGGATACGAGCGTGAAGGGCGGCGCGGCCGAGCGCGGAGAGGAACAGGACCTCAGGACGAACGCGCAGTACAACCGGTCGGCGGAGGCGGTAGGGAATGTCCACAGCGACCCCAAGGCTTTCGGGCACGCGGTGCTGGAAGGGAATGCGGAGGGGTTCGGGACGCTCACGTACCAGCCGGCGGAGCAGCAGGACGTGAACTCGACGGCGATCTGGGCGAACGGGCGGTGGTTCGTCACGATCGTGCGGAACCTCAAGCCTGGCGAGACGGCGGACATCGATCTTTCCACGGAACGCCGGATCCCCGTGGCGTTCGCGGTGTGGGATGGCTCGCGCGGCGACCGCGATGGGATCAAACACGTCTCCGGCTGGCACTGGCTGGTGGTGAATCCATGACCACGGAAGGCATGAGCACACGTCAGCGATGGTTGGCCCGCGTGAACCATCCCGGGGCGACCCATCCGGTGATGGACCGCGCGGGGCACAGCGCCTCGGGCGCTCCCGGCCGGCGCGCGGGCGTGTGGACCTGAGGTGACGAGAGACTCCAGGAACGGCTGGTCTTGGCAAGGACGAGACATGGAAACCCCGAGCAATGGCGACGCGGTGTTCGATCTGGCGGCTATTTCGCGGCGTCGGTTCATGCAAGTGCTGACGGCGGGGGGCGCGGCGGTGCTGAGTTGGCGCAGCGGGCTGGCGGGATTGGTGGCGCAGCCGGGGACGGGCAACCCGCTGGCGTCCTATCCGTCGCGGGATTGGGAGAAGGTGTACCGGGACGAATACGCGTACGACTCGACGTTCACGTGGGTGTGCGCGCCGAACGACACGCACATGTGCCGGCTGCGGGGGTTCGTGCGTAATGGCGTGTTCATCCGGTCCGAGCAGAACTACGACCACGACACCTACGGGGACCTGTACGGCAACCACGTGACCAAGGCGTGGAACCCGCGTGGGTGCGCCAAGGGGTACACGTTCCAGCGGCGCGTGTACGGGCCGTACCGGCTGCCGGGGCCGGTGGTGCGCGCGGGGTGGAAGCAGTGGGCCGACGACGGGTTCCCGTCGCTGTCGGACAAGCCGGACCTGCGGACCAGGTACAAGTTCGATGACCGGGGCGGGGACACATTCGTGCGCGTGGATTGGGAGCAGGCGGCGAGGTACGTGGCGATGGGGCTGATGGCCGTGGCGCGGACGTACAGCGGGGACGAAGGGAAGCGCCGCCTGCTGGCAGACGGGTACGACCCGCTGATGCTCACGCACTGGGCCGGGGCAGGGACGCGGACCATCAAGCTCGGATCGAACCTGCCGATCCACGGCCTGATCGGCAAGTTCGGCATCTACCGGGTGGCGACGATGATGGCGCTGGTGGACCATCACGTGCGGGGGGTCGAGCCGCACGAGGCGCTGGGGGCGCGGGACTGGAACGAATACACGTGGCGCGGGGACCAGGCGCCGGGCACGCCGTACGCCACGGGCCTGCAGGCGTCGGACATGGACTTCTCCGACCTGCGGCGCAGCCGGCTGGTCGTGCAGATCGGCAAGAACCTGATCGAGAACAAGATGCCCGAGAGCCACTGGCTCAACGAGGTGATGGAGCGCGGCGGCAAACTGGTGGCGATCACGCCGGACTACAGCGCCCCGGCGACCAAGTGCGACTACTGGATCTCGACGCGCCCGGGGCTTGGGGACCTGGCGGTGCTGCTGGGGGTGGCGCGCCTGATCATCGACAACAAGTGGTACGACGAGGGGTTCGTCAAGAAGTTCACCGACCTGCCGCTGCTGGTGCGCACGGACACGCTGCGCCGGCTGCGCCCGCAGGACGTGATCCCCGGCTACCGCGCCAAG
>JBGPGM010000081.1:0-7629 GCA_041483855.1 Phycisphaerae bacterium
AGCGCGTGAGCGCGGCGATGGGGCACGCGGGGGTATTCCGGCTGGTGATGGGCACGGACGGCGTCGTGGGAGAGGGGCTGATCGCGGACCGGCGGGTGCCGCTGATCTCGGCAACGGGCTCGTGCCGCATGGGGCGGCGGGTGGGGCAGGTCGTGTCGCAGCGGCTGGGGCGGTGCCTGCTGGAGTTGGGGGGCAACAACGCGGTGATCGTGCACCAAGATGCGGATCTGGACCTGGCGCTCCAGGGAGTGGTCTTCGGAGCCGTGGGCACGGCGGGCCAGCGCTGCACGACGACGCGCCGGCTGATCCTGCACGAGTCGATCGCCGAGGCGTTCCTGGCCCGCCTGGTCAAGGCGTACGAGTCGGTGCGGATCGGCGATCCGCTGGCCGAGGGGACGCTGGTGGGGCCGCTGATCAACCAACGGGCGGTGGAGGGGTTCCTGGCGGCGGTCGCGGCGGCCAAGGCGCAGGGGGGCAGGGTGCTGGTCGGGGGCGATCGGGCGAAGGTGGGCGGCCTGGACGGGCAGTTCGTGCGGCCGACCATCATCCGCGCCCCGGCGGTCAACCGTCTGCCGATCGCGGCGCAGGAGACCTTCGCCCCGATCCTGTACGTGTTCACGTACCGCGACCTGGACGAGGCGATCGCGCTGAACAACGGCGTGGAACAGGGGCTGAGTTCGGCGATCTTCAGCGAGGGGCTGCGGGCGGCGGAGCGGTTTCTTTCGCCGGCAGGAAGAGGCAGCGACTGCGGCCTAGCGTATGTGAACCTGGGAACGAGCGGGGCGGAGATCGGCGGGGCGTTTGGAGGCGAGAAGGATACCGGGGGAGGGCGCGAATCGGGGTCTGATTCGTGGAAGGCGTACATGCGGCGTCAGACCTGCACGATCAACTTCGGCGGTCGGTTCGACCTTGCACAGGGGATTCGCTTTGAGTGAGCAGCACGTGGCTGATGCGCTGGCGGAAGCGGTGGTCGCCGAGGTCAAGCCCGGGATGATCGTGGGGCTGGGGACGGGGCGCACGGCCGCACGAGCGGTGGTGGCCCTGGCCGAGCGCGTCCGGGACGAGGGGCTGGCGATCCGGTGCGTGCCGACGAGCCACGTCACCGAGACGCTGGCGCGGCAGCAGCAGTTGCCGCTGGTGGATTTCGCGATGACGGAGCGCGTGGACCTGCTCTTCGACGGCGCCGACGAGGTGGACCCGCAGATGCAGATGCTCAAGGGCAAGGGCGGGGCGATCGTGCGGGAGCGGATCGTGGCGTGGGCGGCCGAGCGGCGGATCTACATGATCAACGAGGCCAAGCAGGTCAAGCGGCTGGGGACGAGCGCGCCGCTGCCGATCGCCGTGCTGGCCTTCGGCCTGGCCTCGATCCGGGGCGAGTTGCGGAACCTGGGGCTCAACGGCGTGGTGCGGCGCTCGCTCGACGGGCACCTGTTCCTGACCGACAACGGCAGCCTGGTCATCGACGTGACCCTGGGCGACCAGGACCTGAACGAGTTGGCCTGCGTGCTCAACTCGATCCCGGGCGTGCTGGACCACGGGCTGTTCCTGACCGAGGCGGACGAGGTCCTCGTCGAGGGCGCGTCGGGGATCACGCGGCTCAAGCGTGAGGAGAGCCGCGCGGTCTAGAGGCCGCTGGCCCTCCGGTTCCGCTCGGCGATCCGCCGGGGGCGTCCCAATTACTGCCCCTGTGCCAACGAGTACCCCTTCTGTCCGTCGAAGGTTCGCAGCAGTTCGTACGAGCAGACCAGGAACTTCTCGGCGACCTTGTCCATCAGCGCCATGGCCGGGGCCTGCCCGAAGCCGCCCGCGGCGACGCCATCGCGCAGCTCGAACCGCACGCAGGCGTAGTCCACGCACTCAGTGAAGACCGAGCCGGTCGGCCAGACCTGCGTTCCGCGGTTGGAGATCAGCGTCAGGCGAAAGGGCGTGTCCTGGGCCAGCCGGGTCATCTGCTCGGCCAGTTCGATGGTCGAGAGCGTGGTGTCCAGGGCGAGGTCGCAGCCGACGACGTTGGTGGCGATGTTGTGGAAGGTGCGGATGAGCGGCTGGCTGTGCGGGCGCTGCGGGCGCGAGAAAGACGGCGAGCCCTGGTCGGGCACGGGTCGCGGCGCGATGGTGCGCGGCTTGGATCCCAGGCGGTCCATGATCGCCTTGGCGAAGTCGCGGGTGCTCAGCGCGGGTGAGCGGGCATCGCCGAAGTCGCCGGTGCGGGCGCCGGACTCCAGGGCCGCCAGCAGCGCGTTCTCGATCACCGCCGCCTGCTTGAGCAGTCCCACGTGCCGCAGCAGCATCAGGCCGGAGAGCAGCAGGGCGGTGGGGTTCGCCAGGCCGCGCCCGGCGATGTCGGGGGCCGTGCCGTGCACGGCCTCGAAGATGGAGATGTGGTGGCCGATGTTGGCCGAAGGGGCGAAGCCCAGGCCCCCGATGAGGCCGGCGGCGAGGTCCGAGACGATGTCCCCCTGGAGGTTGGGCAGCACGACCATCTGGTAGTGCTGGGGCTTGAGCACCAGGCCCATGCACAGGGCGTCGATGATGACGTCCTCGGTGGCGATCGCCGGGAAGTCCTTGGCCGTGACGCGGAAACGGTCCAGGAACATCCCGTCCGTCAGTTTCATGATGTTGGCCTTGTGCCCGCAGTGGACCTTGTTGATCCCCAGGCGGCGGGCGGTCTGGAACGCGAAGCGGTGGACCTCGTCGGAGCCGGGGGCCGTGATCAGCCGCTTGCACTGGACCGTGTCGTTGGACAGGCGGTGCTCGATGCCGCCGTAGGTGTCCTCGATGTTCTCGCGGACCACGTAGAAACTGACCGGCATGCCGGCCTTGGAGTAGACGGTCTCCACACCCGGCAGCGAGATGAAGTGGCGCAAGTTCGCGAAGGCGTTCCACAGTTTGCGGGCTGTTACGTTGATCGACTTGCCCCCCGAGCCCTTGGGCGTGCCCAGCGGCCCCTTGAAGAGCACGCCGCATTCCTCGACCGTGCGGATCGCGTCGTCGGTCATCCCGCGGGTGTTGCCGGCGGCGAAAACGGGCGCGCCCATCTCGACGGGCACGAACTCGGCGTGATCCATGACGCCGGCGCTGAGGAAGACGTCCAGCGTGGCGTTCATGATCTCGGGTCCGATGCCGTCGCCCTGGGCCAGGGCGATGCGGAGGGTCGCGGCCATAGGGGGTCTCCGTGAGGCGTAGGGGGCGCTCGTCAACGATAGGACCAGGGGGCCGAAGACCGGTGCGCCGGTATTCTCAGTCGTCGGCTCGTGCCGCGGCCCGGTTGAGCCGATCGGCGATCGCGTGCCAGACGGGGCCGGCCTCGGGCGGTGGGGGACGTTCGACGAGGATGACCGCGGCCCCGGCGGCGTCGGCCTCGCGCAGCGCGGCGTAGAGACGGGCGGCGTAGGCTTCGGGCTCGGCGGGCATGGTGATGAGGCGGCCGGCGTGGCGCAGGTCAGGCAGGTGGCGGGCGCGCCGTGCCAGCACGACGACCGGTCGATTGACCTGGTCGAGCACGGTCGGCCACTGCGGCTCGTCGAAGAGTACTACCGGCGTGCGTGGGGCGTAGTGACGCCCGAGCAGGCCGGGGCTGAGTGCCGCGCCGTTGCCGACGGGCGCGGCGGGCGAAGCGGGCGGGTCCACCGGCGCGCCGAGGACCTCGGACAGCTGCTCCGCTCCGATTACGCCGGGGCGAAGGATCCTGGGTCGCCCGCCGCCGGCGAGGGCCAGCAGCGAAACGACCGTCGATTCAATCCCCGCGCGGCATGGGCCGCCGTCGAGCACCATGACGCGCGCCTCGTCGAAGGACTCGCGCACGTGCGCGGAAGTGGTCGGCGAGACCTGGCCGGAGAGGTTGGCGCTTGGGCCGACGATGGGCCCGGCGAACTCGAAGAGGAGCGCCAGGGCGACCGGGTGGTCCGGGCAGCGCACCGCCACGCTCGGGCCGCGCGCCGTCACCTGCGCCGGGACGCGATCGTGCTTGGGCAGCACCAGCGAGAGCGGCCCCGGCCAGAAGGCGCGGGCCAGGCGATCCGCCGCATCGGGCCAGGCCGAGACCGCCGTGCGAGCCATCTCCGGGCCGCTTACGTGGACGATCAGCGGGTTGGCGGTGGGGCGGCCCTTGAGTTCGTAGACCTCGGCCACGGCAACGGGGTTCAGCGCGTCCGCCCCCAGGCCGTAGACGGTCTCGGTGGGGAAGGCGACCACGCCGCCAACGCGGAGGCGTTGGGCCGCGGCCAGAACGAGTTCGGTCGGGAGGCCGTCCATCGGCTGATTGTTGACGCGCCCCACAGACCGGGTTCGGGCGGATGCTCGGGTTGCCCGGATGCAGGCGGGATCAAGGCGGGGGCCGCGCTGGCGTGGCGGGCTCAGGGGAGCGCGGTTCGCTCGGGGCCGAGTCCGGGCGGATCCGGGGCTCGGGCCGGGGAGGTGGTGCTGCGCTGGAGGAGGGCGCCGTGGACTCGGCCGTTTGGTCCCCGGCGCCGCCAACGAAGCCGCCGCTGACAACGGCGCGACTGGTCCTCTTCTCCGGCCATTCCGGGAACAGCGGCCCGCGCAGGTTCAAGTTCACGACCGGGTCCACCTCGAAGATGATCTTGCTGCGCTCGAGGGCGGTGCCCGTGGCCGCGTACAGGCGGGAGAGCGATTCGTTGTAGTCGGTCAGCGCCTGGATCTCGTCCTGCTCGGCCGCGGCCAAGGCTTCCTGCCGGTTAAACTTGCGGTCCAGGAACTCGGGGGTGAGGCTCCCGATGGTCTGCTGCTCGACGAGGAGGGTGCGCAGGTTCTCAGCGGCGGCGACGCGCGCGGCGCGGCGCTGCTCGATGAGGACGTAGTTGGTGGTCACGTCGCGCAGCGCGGTGATGACCTCCTGGACGATGCCCTGGATAGTGTTCCAGTAGGCGACAACGCCCTGCATGCGCTCGATGCGGCGCTGGCGGTAGGTGGCTTCGGCCTCGCGGTTGCCCAGGGGCTGCTCGAAGCTCAGGCCGGCGAGGTAGTCGATGAAGTTCCCGCTGGTGAGGTTGTTGTAGGACGAGCCGGTCGAGTCCCCCTGGCTGCTGAAGCGGGTCTGGGCCCGCAGGTTGAGTTGAGGCAGGCGGGCGTTGTCGGCGACCTGCTGGCGGATCGAGGTGTCGTCGATGGACAGCAGCGCCCGCTGAACTTCGGGGCGGTTGGACAACGCCGTGCGGATGGAGTCGCGAAGGCTGTAACTGATCGGCTCGTCGATCCCCGTATCTGCCGGCAGGACGAGGATGTCGGACCCGATGGTCAGTTCCGGGTCGTTGATGAGGACCTTGAGGCGGTCGCTGGCCTTGGCCAGGACTTGCTGAGCCTGGGTGACGTTGGCGCTGCGGCGCTGCACGCGGGCCTTGGAATCGGACACCTGGGAGGGCTTGACATCCAGTCCGCGGCTCTCGAGCGTGTCACGCACCTTCTCGCCGCCTTCGAGGAGGCGCTGGAGGATCTTCACGTCGGTTTGAGCCCGGACCAGCGCCCAGTAGGCGCTCTCGACGTCTGTGACGGTCTTGAGCAGGTTGGCCTTAAGCGCCTGCACCTCGTCGCGCTCGGCGTTGCGTGCGATCCGCACCTGGGCCAGGGCCACGTCCGAGCCGGCGCCGCGCAGCAGCGGCTGATCCAACTGCACCGTGATGTTGGTGTCGCGCGCCGGGTTGGGAACCGTGAACAGGTTGGGCGTCTCGACGTCCGTGTACGTGAACTGGTGCTGCACCGTCACCTGACCGCCCGTCTCCAGTTTCCGGCGCAGCCCTAGCGTCGTGTCCACGATCTGCCGCTGGTCCGACGTCACCCCCACCGTGGCGCCGTTGATGCTCGGGGAGCTGCGCGGCTGGTCCTGATCCGTCCACTGGAAGTTGGTGAAGAAGACCCAATCGAAGGCGGCCTGTGCGGCCACCAGCTGGTCCATCTTGATCACCGGGGCCAGGCGGGCGAACTGTACGTTCAGATTGTTCTGCACCGCCGTCTTGATCGCCCGCTCGAGCGTGACGCTCACGACCCGCTGCTCGCCGCCCTCCCCCCCGAGCAGCGGCTTGCCCAGCGGCGCCGCCACGTGCGCGTACGACGCCGGCCCGGTCGTCTGCTCCAGTTCCGCCATGATCTTGGGGGACAGCCCCAGCGACGCAACGCGGGGCTCGCGGGTCAGTTGCACCATGCCCGGCGACTGCTCCGCGGCGGCCAGTTCGCGCCGGACCGAGTCGATCACCGACTTCTGCAACTCCTCGTCCGCACGGCGGGCCAGCGGTGAGGTACACCCCGCCAAGCCGCACCCCGTCGCCGCCGCCAGCGCCGACGCGGCCCGAATCACCCCGGAACAGGTTCGATCCATAGGACGGGACGGTATCGGGGCGGTGTCGGTCCGTCAAAGCAGCGGTGCGGGATAACTCTAGGCGTTGGCATGGGTTGGGGGCGTGCGCTATGCCGGCCGGCGGCCGTCAACGGCCCGTTTGTGACGGCGCGGCCCACCGGGTGTACGATGAACACCCTGTCCCCTATTGGCACGGAAGCACGGAGGTTCCAGTCATGGCGCTCAAACCGGATCGTTGGCCGTTCAACCCAGTCCGCTCGGCCCCGTCCCGCTCGGTGTGGCTTGTGTTCGCCCTGGGAGTGCTGATGCTGATGCCCGCGCCCCGGACGATGGCGCAGAAGATCAACCCAGTCGAGCCGTATTACGTCGCGGTGACGAAGGACAACGTGCCACTCAAGTGCCGCGACGGCGACTTCTACTACCCCGTGGCGATGCTCAAGGCAGCGCAGGTCCTGCGCGTCGACGGTCAGAACGAGGCCAAGACGTGGCTGCGGGTCGAGTACCCCGCCGGTTTGAGCGCCTTCGTCAAGGCCGACGACGGCACCCTCGAAAACGGCGGCAAGACCCTCAAGCTGACTCGCCCCTCCCGCCTGAGCGCGGCCAGCACCGAGAAGGGCGACACCGCCAACTGGTGGACATTGCTCGACCAGGACAAGGAACTGGCTCCGGGAACGAAGCTATCCGTGGTCCAGACGCTGACCAACGCGGCGGGCAAGACTTACGGCTACCACGTCGCGGCCCCGAAGGAGGCCCGCGGGTACGTTCGCGCCGAGTTCGTGCGCCCGGCCACTGGCGCGGAGGCCGAGGCGGCTGCGCGGCAGGCGGGCGTCTCCGCCCCGCCGGCGCCGGTGGCTCCGAAGCCGGCTCCACCCACGCCGGGTGCTGCGGACAAGGCCGCTCCGAAGCAGGCCGAGCCGGTCAAGCCCGTGACCCCCGCGCCCGCGCCGGCCGACCTGCCAAAGCCGACGGCCCCGCCGGCCAGCGAGCGACCCGTCACGCCGGTGACGCCTCCAACGAGGCCCGTCGATGGGGCGACGAGGCCGCCGGCCGTGCCGCCGATCAAAGCGAGCGTCGAGACGCTGGTGTCGCTGTTCGACCGCGCGGTCGGCAAGTCGATGGACCTGCCGGAACTGGAGGCCGTCATCGCCGAGTTCCAGCGGTACCTGGACGCGCTGGGGGACTCGCCCGCTGACAAACGGATCGCGGCCCAACTCACGCCGCGCCTGGAGGTGCTCAAGATGCGGGCGGAGTTGCGCGGCTCGCTGGCGCGGGTGCGCGAGTCGGGGCAGACGATGGAGAAGGAGACGGCCCGCGTCAAG
>JBGPGM010000082.1:0-7615 GCA_041483855.1 Phycisphaerae bacterium
CGGGCCGAGGGCCGACAGCCGCCGCTCGTGGATCAGGCTCGACAGCGGGTTCGTCTGGTCGACCACCTGCGACAGCTCGCTGCGCCCGAAGAAGAAGTCGATCGCCGACGAGATGCTCTTGGAGTTGACCAGGTCCGCGATCTTGGCCAGTTCGTCCGGGTCCTTGACGCTCATGCGCTCCTGCACGGTGCGGCGCAGCTTGAGGAAGCCCTTGCGCAGCTCCTCCACCGCCAGTTCGTCCAGCGTCCGCAGCCGCCGGTTGCCCAGGTGGTCGATATCGTCCACCTGCGCCACGGGCCGGCCCGTCTTGGGGTCGATCCGCTTGGACCGCAGGTCCAGCAGGTACTGCACGACGCGCAGGAAGTCCTCCGCCCGGATGAACATCTGGTCCTCGGGCACGTCCAGGTTGAACTTGCGGTTGATGCGGAACCGCCCGACCTTCCCCAGCCGGTACCGGTTCTCGTCGTAGAACTTCTCGACGAACAACTGCTTGGCCTTGTCCACCTGCGGCGGGTTGCCGGGGCGGAGTTTCGTGTAGATCTTCAGCAGCGCCCGCTCGTAGTCGCCGGGGGCGTCGAACTGCTCCAGTTTCTCCTCGGCCACCGTGTTCAGGATCAGCGGGTCCTGCGGGTTCTGGATCACCTGCACCTTCTTGAGGCTCGACGCGATGATCTTCTCTGCCGCGTCCCCAATCTGACGCCCCACGTGCACCAGTTCCTCGCCCGTCTCGGTGTCGATGATCGACGCCGCGGCCCAATGCTCCGGCTTGACCTTCTCCACCGAGATCTCGTTGATCTCGTAGAAGAGGCCGAGGATGGCGTCGGTGGCGGCGATGGACTCATCGAGGCAGCGCAGGAAGGTGGTAGCGGCCAGCTTGGTTGACTGGTCGATCCGCATCGCCAGCACGTCCTTCTTGGTCACCTCCAGCTCGATCCACGAGCCGCGCTCGGGGATGATGCGCGTGGAGTGCAGCGGGCGGTCGGCCTCGGCCGAGACGATCGAGAAGTCCACGCCCGGAGAGCGGTGCAGCTGGCTGACGATGACGCGCTCGGCGCCGTTGACGATGAACTCGCCCCCTCCCATCATGATCGGGAACTCCCCCAGGTAGATCTCCTCTTCGGCGATGTCCGGGTGCCCCTCGCGGACGAGGCGCACCGCCACGCGGAACGGCAGCCCGTAGGTCAGGCGCAGCTCGCGGCACTCGTCGGGGGTGTAGCGCGGCTCCTCCAGGACGTAGTAGAGGTAGTCCAGGTGCATCGTCTCGTCGTACGACTTGATCGGGAATACTTCGCGCAGCAGCGCCTCGAGGCCCAGGCCCGTGTCCCGCGCATCCGGGGACTTGTCCGCCTGGAGGAATCGCCGGTACGCATCGGTCTGGACTCGTGTCAGGTCAGGAACAGGGACGCCGTCGCCGCGCTTGGAAAAATCGCGCACCTTGGTCGCTGCCATCGATGACCTCTTGATGGTGTGAACAGCCAAGCAGGCTGGGGCCAGCCGCCGGTCCGACAATGTTGGTGGAACGCCATCCGCCCGTATCGCGCCATCCGGAATCCGTCAGTGTATCCACCTGAATGCGGGCGAGCAAGTCCCCCCCTGGGGGCCTGGGGGTGCGCCGCCGGGCGCGCCCGCCCGGCTCGGCCGTGGGGGCCCCTGGCAACGGCGGCCGAGGGCGGCCCGGCGCCGCGGGAAGAGCCTCGACGTGGGTCATCGAGGCCCTGAGGCCCAAAACGCGGCCAGTTTCCCTGGGATCAGATCGGTTCGACCGAGGCGCCGGCCAAGCCGGTTCACCCCCCCAACCCCAGCGGCGAGCGCTTGGGCTCCCCATCTCTCCTCGGGTACATCCGCGGCGTGCGCGTTGCCTTTTCGAGCACAACCACGCGCCCGGTCGGCGTCGGGATCGTCGCCGCGTGGCGAGCCCCGACCAGCCCGAACGCCTTGGCCGCCTCGGCCAGTTCTGTCTCCGCCTTGGCCCCCTTGACCGCCAGCACCAGCCCGCCCGGGCGCACCAGCGGCGCGGCCAGTTCCGCGACGACCGCCAGGTGCCCCACCGCACGCACCGTCGCCGCGTCGTACCGCTCGCGGTGCCCCCGGTGGTCCTGCCCCAGCGCCTCGGCCCGCCCCTGGATGACCGTTGCGTTGTGCAGCCCCAGGTCGAGCGCGGCCGCACGCAGGAACTGGGCCTTCTTGCCCGTCGCTTCCAGCAGCACAAAGTCCATGGCCGCCAGCACGATCGCCAGCGGGATCCCCGGCACACCGCCGCCCGAGCCGATGTCGATCACGCGGGGGCGCGACGGAGACTGGACCTGAGCCAGCAGGGGCACGAGCGTCAGCGCATCGAGGATGTGCCTGGTCCACGCCTCGTCCGGCTGGGTGATCGCCGTGAGGTTGAACGACCTGTTCGCCTCCAGCAGCAGCGCCAGGTACCGCCCCAGCCGCTGGACATCGCCGGGGTCGAAGACGATGCCCAGGTCGCGCGCGGCGGACAGGAAGGATTCAGGCGGTGAGAGGATCATGGACGGCACGGGGCCATGAGAACAGCGGACCTCCGACTCGGCAAGGCGGCAAGGCATAGGACGGACGGGTGGCCGCGGCCCGCCCCGCTCACCAGTCGTCCTCACCCGAGAACTCGAACGTCGGGCGCCACAGCCGCTGCGGCCGCCTCATGGCCACGCTCACCACCAGCCCCGTCATGATCCATACCGTCAGCATGGACGAGCCGCCGTACGAGACGAACGGCAGCGTGATCCCGATGATCGGCAGCAGGCCCAGGTTCATCCCCACGTTGATGAACACCTGCGTCATCAGGATCGCGGCGCACCCCACGATCACGAGCCGCCCGAACGGGTCCTTCGACGCCCCGGCTGTCAGCAGCGCCCCGAGCACCCACAGCACGTACAGACCCAGCACCGCCAGCCCGCCGAGCATGCCGAAGCGGTTGACGACGACCGCGAAGATCATGTCGTTGTGGCGCTCGGGCAGCCGGTTGAACTGGACGAGCGCGCGAGACTTGTCGTCCGGCGTGCCGGATACGCCCCCCGCGCCGGAGAGCGTCTTGGCCGTTATCGACTGGTAGTTGATGTCGTCCGCGCCGGTGATGTTGTTGCCCTGCACCATGTTGATCAGCCCGACGATGCGGGCCTTCTGGTGCGGCTTGAGCAGCGGGTACGACGCGAGCCCGGCCACCATGCCGATGAGCACCACCCACGTCAGGTGGTTCAGGCGGGCCCCGGCCGCCACGAGGATCGCCAGCAGGCTCGGGATGAACAGGATCGCCGTCCCCAGGTCCGGCTGCAGCGTGATGAGCACCACCGGCACCAACGTGATCAGCGCCGGCGGGACTAGTCCCCACACGGTCCGGTGGTTCTTGCGGTACCGGAAGTAGTCCGCCAGCACCATCACGTAGGCGATCTTCGTTACCTCCGCCGGCTGGAAGTCCACCAGCCCCAGGTTGATCCACGCCCGCGCGCCGTTGCGCGGCGTGACCAGCGACGCCGGCACGAACAGGATGAGCAGGAAGACCAACAGCGCCAGCGCGATCGACATCGCCGGCCACGCCAGCAGCCGCACGTACCGGTAGTGCGGCACCGCGATGGCCGCGCCGGCGCAGATCCCCACCAGCAGGAACAGGGACTGCCGCAGCACCAGCCCCTCGAGGGTGACGGGCATCGGCGGCGCCGCCGGCGCCGTGCCCACGTCGATGGCGTAGATCCCAACCAGCGACAGCGCCAGCGACGCCGCGACCGTCAGCCACGCGCAGTGTCGGAAGGTCAGGTCGCGCCCGACAAGGAGATGGATGGGGAAGTCGCCGCGCATGCGCCTCGGGCCGTCAGTTGTCCGTCGCCTGGTGCGCGCTGGCACCGGCAGGAATCGGGGGAGCCGGGGGAAGGTACCCCTCGTCGATCAGCGTCCTGATGATCTGGTTGGCCAACGGGCCCGCCACGCGCCCGCCCGAGCCGCCGAAGTCCACCACCGACGCCACCGCGTACTTCGCCCGGTCGTCCTTGGGCCCCACCAGCAGCACGCACCACGAGTGGTCCCCCTCGCGCAGCCGGTCCTTCACGCCGTTCTGGTCCGTGTCCGCCATCAGGGGCGCGGCATCGGCCGTCCCCGACTTGGCCCGGACCGTCAACTGCGGGTGGTCGAAGACCGGCTCGCGCCGCGACCCGCCGTCGGGGTCGTCGAACGACAGGTGGTGCGACGTGCCGTGCTCGTCGGCCACCGCCAGGCGCAGGCCCTCGAGCGCCTGCTCGACGGCGCGCGGATCGAGGTGCAGGTCGATCGTGCGCACGGGCACGTCCTCGCGCAGACGCGGGACGATCCGCACGCCGTAGCGCGCGACCGTTGCGTACACGTCCGCGGCGTGCAGCGGCGTCCAGTCGATCGGCCCCTGCCCGATCCCCATGAGGATCGCCTCGCTGGCCGACGACTTGGAGGGGTCCGGCAGGTGCCCGCAGTACTCCTGCGCCTCGGCGGGCTTCTGCGGGTCGTCCAGGCCCAGCCGCCAGCGCTCCGCGTGGCGCCCCACCCCGAACCGCGTGTACCAGTCCGTGATCCCCTCCGGGCCCAGCCGCCGGCCCATCTCGAAGAAGAAGATGTTGCACGAGCCCATGATCCCGTCGCACCCATCCAGGTTCCGCCCCAGCATGATCGTGTGGTTCGTGTGGAACTGCTTCTGCGTCCAGCACTGGAAACTGTGGGGCTTGTCGGGGAAGAAGTGCCCCGTGCACTCGATCCGCTCCGTCGGCGTGTACAGGCCCGCCGTCGTCGCCGCGCACAGCACCAGCGGCTTGACGATCGACCCGGGCGCGTACCGCTGCGAGATCGCGCGGTTGAGCCACGGCATCGCCACCGGGTCCTTGAACACCGCGCCGGGATCGTCGGCCAGCGTCGCGTGCGAGAACGACGGGTACGACACCAGCGCCAGGATCGCCCCCGAGTCGATGTCGATGACGACCGCGGCCCCGGCCAGAGCCGTCCCCACGGCCAGCGGCGGCTTCTTCGTATCGGTCGCCGCGGTGCGGTGCCACGGCTGCACCACCGCCAGCCCCACCTGGGTCGCGAACAGCGCCTGGATCCGCGCCTGGAGCATCGCGTCGATCGTCAGCCGGACGTCCTTGCCCGGCTCGGCCGGCAAGGTGGAAACCTCCCCCGTGTCGAAGTGGCGCGTCTCCAGCCCGCGCAGGCCCCGCAGGGTGGCCTCCGCCGCTTCCTCGATCCCCGCCGCCCCGATCGTCTCGGGCATGTCCGGGTCGTACCCGCCGCGGTCAACGAGCTTCACGGATCCGTCGGGGTCGTTCTGCCACATCGGACGGCGATCCTTGTCCTCGGCCAGCACGCGCCCTCGCACCCATCCGACCACGTGGGTCGCCACGCCTTCGACCCGCACCGTCAACGGCGTGGGCGACCGCAGCGGCCCCGGGAACGTCGAGCGGTCCACCGGCACGTCCGCCAGGTCCAACGGGTAATCCCGAGTCGCCGTGTTGACCACCTCCAGCCCCCCATCCCGCATCGGGTTGATCGTGTCCTTCGGCATCGCCGCCGCCTCCTGCGTCAGCCTCAGGAACGCGAACGCCGTCCGATTGTCCACGTTGTTCAGCAGCACGTGCGGGATCACCTCTTCACGGATCGTCTTGTCCGCCTCCGACAGCGACACCTCCGCCGCGGCCTGGCCCGCCCGGCTCAGCCGCTCCTCGTCCGCTATTCGCTTGTTCTCCACGTGCATCGCGGCCATGCGGCTGACACGGTCGATCACCGCCGCCTTGCGCTGCTCCAGCTCGTCGCGCCCGATCCCCGCGGTGCGGCTGATGGTGTCCCACATCTCCTCGAGGCGCACCTGGAAGTCCGGCTCGAACGCTTCGGCGGCGCTGAGCCGCTGCTCGCGGCTCATGCTCACCCAATCCGGCCGGTGAGCCCGCTTGGCCCGCTTGAGCGCCTGAGTGAACGCCCATTGTCCCGTGATCAGACGGTAGTTGACGGCGATGTCGAAACTGGGACGGTCCTGCGCCAGCACCCGACCCTTGCGGTCCAGGATCTTCCCGCGGATTGTCGGCAGCAGCCGCTCCGAGACCAGCGCCTTCTCCGCCTTGGCGTGCAGCTCGGCCCCCCTGACAACCGTCAGGTACGCCAGTCGCGACGCCGGAGCGATCAGCCCCAGCAGCACCGGCCCGGCCAGCAGCACCAAGCGGCGGTTGAACATGCTGGCAGGGGTCAGGCGTTGGAGCATCGACATCGGCACCGCCGCGCATACCCCCCCGCCCACGTCTCCCGATCTCGCCCGCGGATCAGCGACACCTGATCCGTAGCATCGGCCAGAACGACCGGGCCGCCGTCAAAACCGTGGTCCCTGGCGGCCCGCCTTGCAACGCGAAGGGCGCGAAGGCAGGACGGAGGGCGCGACGCGGAGGCGTTGGACGGCCGTTCCGCGGGCGCAGCGCTGCAAGGCCCTACCCCCGAACGTCGCGCTTGTCGCGCGTGATCTGCGCGTACGCGTTATGGTTGTGGATCGACTCGAAGTTCTCCGAGTCGATCTGGTACCAGGTGATCCGCTCGTCCGCCTCCAGCGCGATGGCCAGGTCGCGGATGATGTCCTCGACGAACTTGGGGTTCTCGTACGCCGCCTCGGTCACGAACTTCTCGTCCGGTCGCTTGAGCACCGCGTACACCTCCGTGGAGGCCGACCGCTCGATCTGCCGGGCCAGCTCCTCGATCCACAGCCGGCCCGTGAACCGCACCCGCGCCTGGACGTGGCACCGCTGGTTGTGCGCCCCGAACCGCGAGATCTCCTTTGAGCACGGGCACAGGCTCGTCGCCGGCGCCCGCACCGACATGATGAAGTCCTCGTGCCCCGTCCTGGACGACGTGCACTCGAACCCGACCCGGTAGTCCATCAGCCCCGGCATCCCCGTCACCGGCGCGTGCTTGCGGATAAAGTACGTGAACGTCGCCTCGAAGTGCGCGTCCGCCGCCCCCAGCCGCTCCCGGATCGCCCGCGTCACCTGCGGGATGCAGTTGGGCGTGATCGGTCCCGAGTACTCGTTGAGCACCTCCAGGAACCGCGACATGTGCGTGCCCTTCTGGTAGTGCGGCAGCGACACGTACATGTTGATCGACGCCACCGTCGTCTGCTCGCCCTGCCCGGCGCCGTCGGCGAACCCACCCACCCCTCCCGGCGCCGGCGTGACCAGCCGAATCGGGTACGTCACGTCCTTGACCCCCACCTTTTCGATCGCGATGTGGCGAGCGTCGCTCGACGCCTGCACGTCCGGGATCGCCTCCGGCCGCCCCGACGTGGGGCGGGCGTCTGGCCCGCCATCCTCGACCGCCACCGGCTTGGTCACCGTCGTCTCGCGCACCTCAGCCGCCTTCTTCTTTGATTCCATCGTGGACCCAATGATAGACCGGTGGGGCGGGCGTCCCGCCCGCCATCATCTCCCTCCCTCACGCCTCACGGGGGTGGATGTCCGTCATGGACGCCGCCCACGAGAGCCCCACCGGGATCCCCACGAACGCCCCAGCCATCCAGTCCAGCGGCAGAGGGCGCGCCAGCGGCAGCAGCCTCCCCGCGTACGCCGCGCCGATCACGCCCCCTGAACCCCCCGACCACAACCCCACGGTC
>JBGPGM010000083.1:0-7589 GCA_041483855.1 Phycisphaerae bacterium
GGCGGTGGCGTACGGGCTGGACCATGATGCCGCGATCCTGGGCATCACGAAGAACGCGGCGGACATTCTCGGCGTTAGCGACCGCCTCGGCACGCTGACCAAGGGCAAGGAGGCGACGCTGATCGTGGCGGATGGGGATGTGCTGGAGGTGGCGACGCACGTCAAGCGGGCGTTCATCTCCGGGCGGGAGATCGACCTCTCGAACAAGCAGACGGAACTGGAGAAGAAGTACCGCGAGAAGTACCGGCAGTCGGAGGCGGGGGGAACGAGGTGAGATCGATGCCGGCGGGGCCTTGTGATTCGTGCGTGACGGGCGCAATGGCGCGGACAGCGGCCGGCGCGCCTATCTGAGGCGCCCCCGGGCAACGCGCATCAAGCCCGCGAAACATGGCCCGGCTTGAGGCCGGGCTGTCGTTCCCGGTTATGCTGGTGACGGGCGGAGGGAACACGGACAGTCGGCGCCCGAGGGTGACCCGCGGCGTCGGCGGTGCGGGCGCGCCGGTTCAAGAGCGGTGGGAGCCAGCCATGGGCCTTCCGGCGGGGACAGTCACGTTCCTGTTCACGGACATCGAGGGCAGCGCCGCGCTGTGGGAGCAGGACGGCGCGGCGATGCGCGCCGCCCTCGGGCGGCACGAGGACCTGCTCCGAAGCGCCGTCGGCGCACACGGCGGGACGATCTTCAAGACGGTGGGCGACGGCGTGTGCGCGGCGTTCGGCGGCGCGCCGGAAGCGGTCGGCGCGGCCCTTGCCGGCCAGGTCTCGCTGCTGGCCGAGCCCTGGGCCACCGGCTCGCCGCTGCGAGTGCGCATGGCGCTGCACAGCGGCGTGGCCGAGGCCAGAGCCGGGGATTATTTCGGCCGCCCGCTCAACCGTGTCTCACGCATGGTGGGCGCGGGGCACGGCGCGCAGGTCCTCCTGTCGCAGGCCACCCGCGAGCTGGTGCAGGACGCCCTACCGGTCGGTGCGTCGCTCAAGGACCTGGGCGTCCACCGACTCAAGGACCTGGAGCGACCCGAGCGCATCTACCAGCTGCTCCACGCCTCGCTGCCCGCCGAGTTTCCGTCGCTGCGAACCCTCGAGGCCCATCCCAACAACCTTCCCCTGCAACTGACGAGTTACGTTGGGCGGCAACGCGAGACCGAGGCGGTCAAGCGCCTGCTCGCGTCCGCCCGGTTGCTCACGCTCACCGGCTCGGGCGGCTGCGGCAAGACGCGGCTGGCCGTGCAGGCGGCGGCCGAGGTCGTCGAGGAGTTCCCCGACGGGGTGTGGCTGGTGGAGCTGGCGTCGCTGACGGATGCGGCGTTGGTGCCGCTGGCGTGCGCGGGCGTGCTGCGCGTGCGCGAACAGGCGGGCACGACCGCTGCCCGCGTGCTCCAGGAGTCGCTCAAGGACAAGCGGCTGCTGCTGATCCTTGACAACTGCGAGCACGTGCTGGCGGCGTGCGCGACGCTGGCGGAGTCGCTGCTGCGCACGTGCCCGGGCGTGCGCGTGCTGGCGACGACGCGCGAGGCAATGGGGGTCGCGGGTGAGCAGACCTACCGCGTCCCGTCTCTGTCCGTGCCGGAGCCCGAGGCGGACGCGTCGGTCGAGCGGCTGGCCGCATTCGATTCCGTGCACCTGTTCGTCGATCGGGCCGGGTTGGTCCAGCCCGAGTTCACGCTGGGCGCGCACAACGCCGGCGCGGTGGCGCAGGTGTGCCGGCGCCTGGACGGCATCCCGCTGGCCCTGGAGCTGGCGGCGGCGCGGGTCAAAGCTATGAGCGTCCCGGCCATTGCCGAGCGTCTGAACGACCGGTTCCGTCTGCTGACCGGCGGCAGCCGCACGGCGCCGACGCGTCAGCAGACCTTGCGAGCGATGATCGATTGGAGTTACGACCTGCTGTCGGCGCCGGAGAGGACTCTGCTGCGGCGCCTGGCCGTATTCAGCGGAGGGTGGACGCTGGAGGCGGCCGAGCGCGTGTGCCCCGGCGAGGGCCTGGGCGAGGGCGACGTGCTGGACGTGCTGGCGCACCTGGTGGACAAGTCGCTGGTGATCTACGAGGAGCCGGAGGGTTCGGCGCGCTACCGCCTGCTCGAGACCGTGCGTCAGTACGCCTCGGAGCGGCTGCGCCAGGCCGGCGACGGCCCGGCGCTGCGCCGGGCGCACCTGGACTACTACCTGGAACTGGCCGAGCAGGCCGAGCCGGCCCTCTCGGGCGCCGACCAACCCACGTGGCTGGCCCGCCTGCACCTGGAGCACGACAACCTGCGCGCGGCGCTGGAGGCGAGCGGGTCGCCGGGCCTCGATCCGGAGGTCCGCGTGCGGCTGACGACGGCGCTGCACCGTTTCTGGTACGTGCGCGGGCACCTGCGCGAGGGGCGCGACTGGCTGGAGTCCGCCCTGGCCCGCCGACCCGACGCCGCGGACACGCTCCAGGCCAAGGCCTACAACGCGGCGGGCATCTTCGCGTGGCTGCACGGCGACCGGCGCGCGGCCCGGTCGTGGTACGAGCGGAGCCTGGCCCTGTGGAAGCAGGCCGGCGACCGGAGCCGCGCCGCGGGGGTGCTGAGCAATCTGGGCCTGCTGGCGGATGAAGAGGGGGACGCGGCGTCGGCGCGGGGCGCGCACGGGTCGGCGCTGGAGATCTACCGCGACCTGGGTGATACCGCCGGGGCAGCGCGGGCGCGGCTAAACCTTGGCGTCCTGGAGATCCAGGAGTCGAACTACGAGGAGGCTCGCCGTCTGTTCGAGGAGTGCCTGGGCGTGTTCCTGCGTCTCAACGACGACCACCGCGTCGCCGTGACGCTTCAGAACCTCGGCGAAGTCGCGTCCAGGCAGGGACGCGACGACGCGGCACTGGACCTGGTCCGCCAGAGTTTCTTCAAGCGGCGAGCGCTGGGGGATCAACCCGGCATGGCTCGGAGCGTCCTCAAGCTGGGCCTGGTGGCCCGGCGGCTCCAGCGGCACGAGGCCGCGGCCACGCTGTTGGGGCTGTCGGAGACGCTGCGAGCCCCGACTGGGGCGCCGATCCCGGCGGCGGAGGTTCCCGAGTACGACCGGGCGATCGTGGACCTACGCCAGCGGCTCGGCGGACAGGGCTTCGAGGCCGCGTGGAGCGCGGGGGCGCACGCGCCCGACCCAGGGGCTATGATAGAAACCATCGTGAGGGGCGCCGCCCCGGGCTAGCCAGATAGGTCTTCGCTCAGCGTGTTCTGTTGCGGGCGACAGGGAACTTGCCATGAAAAATACCGGGAATATTGCCGCCGTTCGCTGTTTCCGCGCATTGTTTCTGCTCGGGGCCGTCCTCGGCGCCGCCGCGGTGGGCGGATGCCAAATGACACCGACGACGGCCCCGCCGCCTGCAATCCTTGTGGCCGAGGGGGTCCCAATCTCCGTGACGTTGCCGGCAGGATCAGCGATGGCAGCCGGGTCCAGCTACACGTGCACGGTGGGCTTGGACTACGGCGCCGCCGAGGGCTGTGCTTACACCATCACCTACCAGATCGTGTACTCGAACGGGATCTGCGAGAAGACCCTCGCGACGGTCCTGGCATCACCGGCCCTTTCCTATACGGCGGTGACAAACCAGGGGGCGTCCTTTACTTTCGACATCAAGACAAAGAACAGCGTGACTGCGTACACACTGGACTTCTACGTCCGCTCACGGGACACCGGTAACGGCTGCGCCCACGGTCAGATCGCCGTCAGCGCTACACCGCTGGCACCCGGCAGGTGACGCTGAGGCGGGATCGGATGGTCGTCGGCATAGCCGACAAGGGTCACCTTTAGCCGATGTCCATGACGATCTTGATCCCCTCCCCGTTCTGCATCAGCTGGAAGCCGCGCGCGAACTCCTCCATCGGGATCTCGTGCGTGATGATCTCGTCGAGTTCCAGCCGGCCCGACAGGAGCAGCGCCTCCATCTGGTACCACGTCTCGAACATCCTGCGCCCATTGATCCCGAGGACCGTCGCGCCCTTGAAGACCACGTAATTGCTCAGGTCGAACGTGATCGGGCGGGCGGGGATGCCCAGCACGGCCGCGGTGCCGCCCATGCGCAGGGCGGTGAAGCCGGCGTCGATGGCGGCGGGGGCGCCGGACATTTCCAGCAGCACGTCCGGCCCGTCGCCGCGGGTCTGGGCGCGGACGTGCTCGATCCACCCCGTCCCCTGCCGGGCGTCGTACGCCTCGACGGCGCCGAGCCGCCGGGCCAGCACCAACCGCTTGGGGTCCACGTCGGTCACGAAGATCCGGCTGGCTCCCGCCGCCTTCGCCACCGTCACCGCCATCAGACCGATGATCCCCACGCCCGACACCAGCACGGTCCGGGCACTCACCCCCGCGGCCATCACCGTGTGCACGGCGTTGCCCAGCGGGTCCATCACCGCGGCCACCTTGTCCGGGATGCTCGGGTGCACCGGCCAGACGTTCTCCTCGGGCACGCATACGTAGTCCGCGAAGCACCCGTCCCGGTCCACGCCGAGGATCTTCATGTCGGTGGCGATGTGCCCGTTGCCGGTGCGGGCGTTGTACCCGATCCCGGGGCTGATGTGGCCTTCGGCCGACACGCGCAGGCCGGGCTGGTAGCGTGTCACCGCGGACCCCACTTTCTCGATGACGCCGACGAACTCGTGCCCGGTGGTGATTCCAACGGGGATTCGGGAAGCGGCCCAGGCGTCCCACTCCCAGATGTGCCGGTCCGTGCCGCAGATGCCGGCCTTCGTGACGCGGATGAGCACGTCACGCGGGCCGGGCTCGGGCACCGGCTTGGCGGGGTTGAGTCGCAGTTCCGGCCCCGCGTGATGCTTGAACAGGGCGCGCATGGTCCGACGGGCGGCGGCAGGCTTGGGCTCAACAGACACGGGTGAGGTCCTCGGGAGGGTGGTCATGGAACGCGGGTCCTTGAAGGGTGCGGGAAGGATAGGGGGAGGGAAGGGATCGCGAGATCAAGGGATCGAGGACGGGTCCGGTGCGGCAATAGGAGTGCCGGCCGCGGCGTAGGATTCTCCGATGAGCCAGGCACATACTGCCAACGCATTTGCCTACGTGGCGGTCCGTGCCGGCGGCGCGCGCAAGTTCGGGGTCCGGCAGGCCCGCACCCCCGCGGCCCTGGCCGAATCGCTGCGGATGGACAACCAACTTCTCCTGCGCCACTGGCGGCTGCCCGCCTGGGCCGCGCGCGAGACCGGGCTGGGCCTCAAGGACCACTTGATCCTCAACGAGCAGTTGGCACAGTTGCTGGGGCGCGGCGTGCCGCTGGTCGAGGCGCTGGAGGTCGCGGCGTCCACCGTGCGGCCCGGCGCCCGGGCCCGCATGACCCGCCTGAAGGAACTCGTCGCCTCGGGGTCGGCCTTCGCCGACGCGTGCCGCACCGTCGGCGGGTTCGATAACGTCACGATCGCCGTCTACCGCGGGGCCGAGCGGACCGGCGACCTGGCCGGCGCGGCCAAGCAACTGGCCGAGACCGCCCGCCGGCGCCTGGCCGTCTCCGGCAAGGCCGCGACGCTCATGATCTACCCGGCGATCGTGCTGAGCATCAGCGTGATCGTGGCGTCTTTGATGCTCACGCTCGTGGTGCCGCGCCTGGGCGAGGCGCTGGCCCAGGCGGACATCCCGCTGCCGGTGTATTCCCGGGTGGTCATGACGGTGGGCACGTGGATGCGCGACAACGCGGCATGGCTGCTGCTGGGGCTGGCGGTGATCATCACGGGGCTGGTCGTGGCCAGGGCGGCGGTGGGCGCGGCGGTGCAGGCGTCGATGCGCCGGCTGCCGCTGATGCGGGACGTGGTGGTGGCCCAGGAGTCGGCCCGGTTCTTCTCGGTGATGGCCGCGATGACGCGCTCGGGCGTGACGCTGGCCGAGGCGTTGGGTGTGGCCAACGGGGCGGTCAGCCACCCGCTGCTGCGCAAGCAGCTGGAGCGGCTGCGGACGCGCCTGATCGAGGGGGGGATGCTGCGCCTGCTGATCGAGGATGTGCAGGCGCTGCCGATGGCGACGCGCCGGCTGCTGATCGCCGCGGAGCGGTCGGGGGACCTGGAGACGGTCTTCTCGACGCTGGCGGCGGACATGGCGGCGGAGGTGGAGAGGCGGTCGGAGCGTTTGCTGGCGGTGATGGAGCCGGCGCTGATCGTGACGATGTTCCTGATTATCGGGTCGCTGCTGATGTCGATCATGCTGCCGATGCTGACGCTGAGCAGCCGGGTCGGGACGTAAGAGGAGCGGCGGAAATATGGGGCGGGGGAGAAATGCGAGGCCGGTGGTGGCGTTGAACGGTAAGACGTGGCCAAGGTGCGGGGAGGCGGAAGGACAGGCAGGAGAACGGTCCATGAGCGCGCTGACAACGCGCGGGCTGCGCCCGCGCAGAACCGGTCGGGGACGCGGCTTCACGCTGCTGGAAATGATGCTGGTGGTGGTGATCATCGGCATGCTGGCGACGGTGGCGGTGATCGCCATCGGCAGCCGCGCCCGGACCGCCAAGATCGAGACAACCAAGGTCAAACTCAAGACGATTGAGTCGCAGTTGGACGCGTATCAGGTCGAGCGCGGGAGTTTTCCGCAATCCCTGTCGGCGCTGGTGCCGGGGTATCTCAAGACGGTCCCCAAGGACGCGTGGAAGAGGGATTTCGTGTATTCGCTGACGCCGGTGGGTCCGAACCAGCCGTTTACGCTCTACAGCCTCGGCGAGAGCGAGGAGGACCCGTCGGACGACATCAGCGTGTGGACGATCGAGTAGGCGCGGCCGTGGCGCGCCGGAGCGTGCGCCCGGAGAGGAAGCGGTCGGAGACCAGAGCATGAAAAGGCCTGATGGACATCGAGAAACACCGCGGCGCCGGGCGATGACCCTGCTGGAGGTGGTCTTCGCGGTGGTGCTGCTGAGCCTGGTCGTGGCGTCGGTCACCGGCGCGATGGCCTTCACCAACAAGATGGACGCCCGCAACGACAAGCGGCTGGGCGCGTACGAACTGGCCAACCGCCTGATCCTCCAGTACCTGGACGACCCCAAGGCCATGCCCAGGAGGGGCGCGCCGCTGGATTACGGCTTCTACCGCTACCTCTGGGACGTCTCGACCGAGACCGTGGAGATGAAGGTCAAGGAGGTGCGGCGCGAGGAGGGGCGCGGCAGCGGGCCCCAGATGCTCGACCGCTTCGAGGAGGTGACGGCGCGGGTGTGGATCGCCGACGAGGAGCCGGGGCAGACCTCCGGCTATCCGCGCCAGGGCGAACTGCTGGCGGAACTATCGCGCGTCCACGACCCGTTCTTCAAGCAGGATGCCGACGCCGCGGATCGGCTCGTGAACGATCCGAGTAACATGGAGGGGCTCATCCGGCGCATCATGAGACAGAACCAGGGAGGCGGAGGGGGCAGTTCGCCACGCGGGGGTGGCGGCGGCGGCAGCCCGAGCACGGGGGGAGGCGGCCGATGAAGCGTGTGCGGGCCTTTACGCTGCTGGAGGTGATGCTCGCCTCGCTGCTGGGCGGCCTGGTGATCGTCGCGTGCCTCGGGATGTTCTCGACGATCGAACGCACCGACAAGCGCTCGCGGTCGCGGTTCGAGCAGACGATGGCGCTGAGCACGATCCAAACCGTGATGCGCCGTGCGACGTTCAACC
>JBGPGM010000084.1:0-7584 GCA_041483855.1 Phycisphaerae bacterium
AGCGTCCGCACGACGATCGCCTGGAGGTCGGCCCCCAGGGCTGCTTCCACGGGCGCGGCGTGGGGCGAGTCCGTCTCGATCAGGTCGCTGAGCACGCCGACGACACCGGCGAAGCCGTCGCCCCGTCCGCGCCGCTCGAGGACGAACCGGGCCGCCTCGCCCAGTCCGGCGTGAGATTGCTCCATTTCCGCCAGCGTGGCGCGCCGGGCGTCCGCACGGGCGTGCTGCTGCTCGATCTCACCTACCCGGCGTGCATGGTCGGTACGGTCGGCGAACAGCCGACCGGATTCCTCCGTGGCGCCGGCAAGGTCCTGCTCCAGGCCCGCGATCCGCTCACGCGTCCCTGCCGCGGCCGACAGCGCCTGTTCGCGCTGCTCGGTCGCCAGCTGCCGCTCGGACTTGCCCGACGCGGCCTTGGCGGCCAGGCGGCCCAACTGCTCGCGCATCGACGCCGCGCGGCGCGCGTCGCTCTCGACTCCCGCCAGCAGGGCCGCACGCTCGCGGTCGATGTTGGTCGCGGCGGCGCGCCGTTCGGCGTGCGTGCCACGGAGTTCGGCCAGTTGCTCCTGCACGCCGGCCCGCTCGCGCCCGATCGCGCCGAGGGCCGCTTCGGCCTCGGCCAGGCGCTCGGCCAACGCGGCGATGCGTTCGGCGTGCTCCCTGGCCGCGGCCAACAGTTGCTCGATCGCCCCTTCGGCCTGGGCCAGTTGCTGCTCGTCGGCGTCCAGCTGCCGGCGGGTGTCGTCCATGGCACGCTCGGTCATCTCGCGCCGCTGCGCGCCCGATCGCTCGGCGTGCAGCGCGGCCTGCTGGGCCGATTCGGCTCGGCGGTGCTCCGCGCCCAGTTCGCCCCGCCGGATCTCCGCCTCCTGCTTGGCCTGTTCCAGGGTGGCGAGCGTCTGCCCGGCGTTGCGGCGCGTGACCTCCAGGTCCGCCAGCCGCGAGGTGAGGCCTTCCAGGCGGAGCATCAGGTCGTCGTACTGGTCGAAGGCCAGCGCCATCCGCAGGGCCCGCAACTCGCCGTCGAGCCGCCTGAACTCGCGGGCCTTGGCGGCCTGGCCCTTGACGATCCGCAGCCGGCGCTCGGTGTTCTGCAGCTGCTCGCGCGTGCGCACCAGGTTCGCCTCGGCGCGCTCGAGTTTCCGCTCCGCCTCGATACGGCGCTGCTTGTACTTGGCGACGCCCGCGGCCTCCTCGAAGATCGTGCGCCGCTCCTGCGCCGAGGCCAGCAGCATCGCGTCCACCTTGCCCTGCTCGATGATCGAGTAGGCGTCGGCGCCGATGCCCGTGTCCAGGAACAGCTCGCGGATGTCGCGCAGGCGGCAGCGTTTGCCGTTGATCAGGTACTGGCTCGTACCGTCGCGGTACAGCCGGCGCTCGACGTCCACGGTGTCGGCGTCGATGGGAAGGGCGCGCCGGCGCCCGGCGAGGGCGGCGCGATCGATGATGACCTCCGGCGGGGATTCGCCCGCCGGGTCCGGCTCGACGAGCAGGGCGGGCGCGTGCCCGTTTGACGATGCGTCCGGCAACTCGCCGCTTGTTCCCTCGGTCGCGCTCGCGACTCGTTCGGTCCCCTCCTCCACCGGGTTCTCGAACGACAGCACGACGCTCGCCATCCCCATGGGCTTGCGCGCCGCCGAGCCGGCGAAGATCACGTCGATCATCTCCGTGCCGCGCAGGCTCTTGCTGGACCGCTCCCCCAACACCCACTTGATCGCGTCCACCACATTGGACTTGCCGCAGCCGTTGGGCCCGACGATCGCCGTCACGGCCTCGTCGAAAGTGAACTCCGTGCGATCCGCGAAGGACTTGAACCCGCTCAGTATCAGCCTGGAAAGACGCATGAACGACGCAACCTCCCTGTCGCCCGCCCGCCCCCGGCCTCTGGCCCCCGGCGCCGCCTCCGCGGCGCACACGCTCCTCCAACCCTGGCGCCGTCCGTGACGCAGGGCTACCACGCCGCCGCCCGTGCGGCGGGCCCGCACAGGATACACACCAGTTCATCGGGAAGCCCGCAAAGCCCGGACCACAAACTGCGGTCAGCTTGCCTTGTTCTTCTTGCCGCCGGCGGGCGTCTTCGGAGAGATGGGCACGACCAGCGACGGCCGTCCCGCCGGCCCCTGCCCCTCGCCAGCCGCCGGCCCCGCCATCGCCGGTTTCCGGGGCACGAAGACGTTGACGTCCTGCCCCGCGCCCGCCGCGGCGCTGTTCTCTGGCCGGTCGGCCAGCGACGCCGTCCCCGCCTCGTAGATCGCCGCGGCCATGCGGTCACGCTCGGTGGCGAAGGTCGCGGGAACGCCCCCTTGGCGCTGGATCTCGTACAAGGCCCCGACCACCTCCGAATACGTCAGGTTCAGGCCGGGGGCGGGGTCCTCCGGCGTCGGCTTGTGGGCCAGGAACCGGATCAGTTCCGCCAGGGTCGGTCCGAGGCTCTGTTCGGTCTTCTGCCCCGACCGCGCGTCGCGGTAGAGGACCCGCACCCGCGCTATGCCGGGGTCGCGGGCCACCATCAACCGGTCCGACCACGCCGACACCATCGCCTCTGGCGCCAGCGACAAGGAGCCCGGCGCTCCGCCCGGGCTCAGGTCCGACGACGAGCCGAACAGCACGATCCGCGGCTGGCCCCGCTGCGTCACGTAGATCATCGCGTCGTTGGCCGGCACCGTGTCGATCATGAACTTCGGCTGCGTCGGGTCGTCGCCCATGACCACCCGTTCGATCATCGGGTCCCCTCGCTCGGCCAGCGCCTCGTACGCCGATACCCGCACATCCAGGTCCGGCGCATTGACCAGGTGGCGCAGCGCCTCGTTGATCCGCGGGTTCGACCGCATCCCGCCCAGCAACTCGATCGCCGCGGCCTGGAACCCCGGAGGCCCGCTCATGGCCAGGTCCTCCAGGTACGGCACGGCGCGCACGTCGTCGAGCTTGGCCCCAGCCTCCAGCGCCGCCATGCGCGGCACCAACTCCGGATAGTCGTACATTGGCAGCAGGAACGGCACCGACACCTTCCCCAGCGCCCGCAGGCACCAGCCGATGTCGGTGGCCAAGGCCGGCTGGTTCTTGAGTTCCTCGACGTACCGCCGGGCGTACTCCTGAGCCATCACCTGTTCGATGCGCGTGTGCCGCACCAGTTCGATGAACTCGGCGGGCCGATCGGTGTAGGCCCGCGGCACGCGCAGGGCCAGGCTGCCGCCGCTGCGCCCCCGCACGATCGGGCCATCATCGCCCGGCCCCTCGGGGAATCGATAGCGGATCGCCTCCTGGATCGACCGGGCCCGGGCGTGCGATTCGTTGTCCAGCACCAGTTCCAGTTGCAGCGGGTCGGTGACGACGCCGCCGGCCAGCACGCGCCCGACCGTGCGCCCGATCGCGTCCTCGCCGGACTTGCCCGGCTCGGCGAACGGGTTGACGAAGATCGGGCCGTGCGCCTCGGCGATCTTGCGGCTCTTGACGCCGGTGAAGACCGTCGCCGGCCCGATCCGCAGGTCCGTCGTCCACAGCGTGCCCCCCTCCAGGCTCGTGACGGTCGAACCGGGGAGCGTGCGCACGCGCACCTCGAACGTGCTCGCCTTGGGCGCGCCCGGGGGGATCGCCGCCTCAACGATCACCACCGCGACGCTCGTGTCGCGTAGGAACTCCTTGGGCGTGACGCCCTCCAGCGGGCCCAGGTTCCCCGGCGAGCCCTTGCCGACGCCGCCGCGGGCCAGTTCACGCTCCATCGTGGCCTGGATCGACTCGGGCAGTTCCCCGCCGCCGGTGCCGTTGAGGCCGACGACGATGCCGAAGTCGGATACGAGTTGGGGCTCGATCCCGCGGAAGGTGGTCTCGGCGCCGATCGTGCCGCGCAGGACCGCCGGGACGTCGCGCACGACCGGTTCGACCTTCTTGGCCTGCCGCGGCTGCGAGCAGCCCGGGCCGGCCAGCGCCAGCGCCGCGATCGCGCCCGCCATGAGCGCCGCGCCGCGCCGGGCCGGGCCTGTCCATGTGAAGAAAACCCGGCGACCGTTCGTCACGCGCATGCGCACCTCGCAGGCTGCCCAACTTACCCCACACCGCCGCTCCGCCGCCCGATCCCGCGCCCCCGATGCCACCGATCCGCAGCGGCAGCCGTTTCGGATGCCGCTGCGTTCGCGTACACGGTACCAGTCGGCGCGCCGGCGTTCAACCCATTGCCCGGCAACGTGTTGCGGCACGTGCGGGAGGGGTGTCCCGGCGCGCTGAGCGTCAGTGGCGACCCATACCGTATGGAACCCTATCGTCTGGCTGCCTACGATTGTCAGGGATCCGACAAGGAATCCACAATGCCCCCCGGGGATCCGCGATCGCGGCGAAATTATTTTGGTTGCGTTAACCCTGTTTTTCAAGGGCCTTTGTGCTCTCCCGACAAGATATTCACGGACCATCCACCAGATTCTGTGGGTTGGAGGGTTGAACGTACGACCAGTAGTGGTATGCTGCGCGACTTGCCCGAAGTACGGTACTCCGGGCCGATGGAAACCCCCAAAACCAGGCCTCCCTGGAGTTGCAGCCATGCCTGTCCTGTGCGACTCCCAGATCCGCGAACTCATCCCTATTGAGCCCTTCGCCGAGGCGGTCAAACGGCCCGGCAAGGTCTCCTACGGGCTGTCGTCGTACGGCTACGACATCCGGGTCGGGACGCGGTTCAAGATCTTCACCCCCACGCCGCGGACCGGCGGGATTTCCATCGTCGATCCCAAGGCGTTCAGCCCGGACCTGTTCGTGGAGATCGACACGGGCAGGACGGGCACGGACCACGTGGTGATCCCGCCGAACTCGTTCGCGTTGTGCGAGACGGTCGAGATGCTGCGGATCCCGCGGGATGTGCTGGTGCTGTGCGTGGGCAAGAGCACCTACGCCCGCTGCGGGCTGATCGTGAACGTGACGCCGCTGGAGCCGGAGTGGCGCGGCAAGGTGACGCTGGAGATCAGCAACACCACGCCGCTGCCGGCCAAGGTGTACGCCAACGAGGGGATCGCGCAACTGGTGTTCCTCAAGGCGGACCGGGTGTGCCAGATGTCGTACGCGGACAAGAACGGGAAGTACCAGGATCAGGATGGGTTGACGTTGCCGAGGGTGGATTGATTTGGATCTTGCTCCCATGGGTGGATGGCTTGCGGACAATTTTCAACTGCTGCCACTCGGCGCTGCCTTTGTGCTCCTGCCGGGGTTTGTGCTCGTGGCCGTGAAAGGAAAGTTCCGAGCCCAACGGCGCGACGATCTTGCTCGACAGTCATTGCAATACCTCGCCGGATCTCTGTTCTGCTTCTTTGTTACCGGTGTTGCAACCTGGGATCGGCTCAGGGCTATTTCGAGCGTCAGCGATCTGTCCCGGGCTGATCTTATCGAGACTGGCGTGCTGCTGTTCGGCACAGCAATCCTAGGGGGTGGCATTGCTGGTGTTTGGGCCCAGTTCGATCTCGGGAGTTGGCTTCTTTCCCAAATTGGGCTCGGTAGCGTCCGAGCATGTGTCTGCGGCTGGGATAAGGCCTTTGAGCGGAAGTTAGGGTGTCTTGTCCGCATCGAACTGGAAGATGGACGCCGTGTATTCGCTAGCTACGGCAGCAGCTCGACAGTTACTGCCGGTCCCAACAAGGAGGAGTGTGACTGCTTCTTCGAGGAGGCGTGGATCGAGACCGACTCGGGAGAGTTGGTACCGCAGGTAGCGTCGCGAGGACTCTGGATTCATGGCAGCGACGTGAAGAGTGTTCGGCTCTTTGACGTCAAGGAGTTATCAACTGATGTCGCAAGAGAAAAATGCCAGCAGGTCCCAAGCGTCGCAATCGCAAGCACCGCGAGAGGTGTCGACATCCGAGACGCGGATATCGGGCGCGCCGGAAACGAAGAGCCACACACCCAAGACCACCCCGGCTCGGCCGTCACAACCAATCGCGAATCCAGACAATCAGCGGACACAGCGCTCCGGTCGGAGTCGAAGTTGACAATCTATGCGAATTCATCCCCCATCACGGAGTCAACGGATGGGTGAGGCATCATGAAGATCACCCGCAAGTTCACCACTCCCGGCTCCGACCCCTTCGCCTCCGTGAAGTGGGTCCGCCGTTCGTCGAAGATCACCAATCCCGACGGCTCCGTCGTCTTCGAGATGAAGGATGCCGAGGTCCCCGAGACATGGAGCCAACTGGCCACGGACATCATGGTCAGCAAGTACTTTCGGCGCGCCGGTGTGCCGCAGTACGACGACAAGGGCCGGCCCGTCGTCAAGGACGGCAAGCCGGTGCGCGCCGGCGAGACATCGGCGCGCCAGGTCATCCACCGGCTGGCCGGCTGCTGGCGGCACTGGGGCGAGTCGCACGGGTATTTCGACACCCCCGCTGACGCCCAGGCGTTCTACGACGAACTGGCGTACATGCTGACGCACCAGATGGCCGCGCCCAACAGCCCGCAATGGTTCAACACCGGGCTGAACTGGGCGTACGGGATCACGGGCCCGGCGCAGGGCCACTACGTGCCGGACCCCAAGACGGGCGAGGTGGGCCTGGCGACCGACGCGTACACGCACCCGCAGCCGCACGCCTGCTTCATCCAGTCGGTTTCCGACGACCTGGTGAACCCGGGCGGGATCATGGACCTGTGGACCAGTGAAGCGCGCCTGTTCAAGTACGGCTCGGGCACGGGCACGAACTTCTCGAAACTGCGGGCCGAGAACGAGGCCCTCTCCGGCGGCGGCAAGTCGTCGGGGCTGATGTCGTGGCTCAAGATCGGCGACCGCGCGGCCGGAGCCATCAAGTCCGGCGGCACCACGCGCCGCGCCGCCAAGATGGTCTGCTTGGACATGGACCACCCCGACATCCAGACCTTCATCAACTGGAAGGTGCGCGAGGAGATCAAGGTCGCGGCCATGGTCGAGGGGATGAAGCGCCTGCCCGAGGATCTCAAGAAGGACGCCGCGCGCCTGGGGCTGAAACTCGACTACGACTTCAACGGCGAGGCGTACCTGACGGTCAGCGGTCAGAACTCGAACAACTCGGTGCGGATCCCCGACGCGTTCTTCGACGCGCTGGACGCGGGCGGTGAGTGGAAGACCTACCGGCGCACGGACGGCAAGGCGGCGCGGACGTTCAAGGCGGCGGACCTGTGGGAGCAGATCGGGTACGCCGCGTGGCGCTGCGCCGACCCGGGCGTGCAGTTCGACTCGACGATCAACGCGTGGCACACGTGCCCGGGCGGCGGGCGGATCAACGCGAGCAACCCGTGCTCGGAATACATGTTCCTGGACAACACCGCCTGCAACCTGGCGTCGATCAACGTGATGAAGTTCTACGACTCCAGGACGCGGGCCTTCGACGTGCAGGGGTACGAGCACGCCATCGACCTGTGGACGATCGTGCTGGAGATCAGCGTTCTGATGGCCCAGTTCCCGAGCGCTGAGATCGCGCGCAAGTCGTATGTCTTCCGCACGCTCGGCCTCGGCTACGCGAACCTTGGCTCGATGCTGATGACGATGGGGTTGCCCTACGATTCGGAAGAGGGCCGGGCGATCTCGGGGGCGGTCACGGCGATCATGACCGGCGAGTCGTACGCGGCCTCAGCGGAGATGGCCGG
>JBGPGM010000085.1:0-7566 GCA_041483855.1 Phycisphaerae bacterium
GGCAGCATCGCCGCACTCGCCGCCGCGCCCGGATCCCTGAACATCAGCCTCATGCCCCGCGCCCTGGAAGCCAAGAACACCGGCGTCCGCGTCAAGCGCGCTATGTGGGCGGGCGTCGTCGCGGCCGCGGGCTTCGTCGCCTTCGACGCCGTCACCACGCGCCTGGCCATCGCCCCGGACCAGCACATGCTCGACACCCTGGGCGCCTCCCCCGTCGAGAACGACCCCGCCCTCGCAGTGCGCGACCGCTCCATCGCCGTCCGCGCCGCCGTCGCCGGCGCCGAGGCCCGCATGCGCCGCGCCTTGGGCCAGGCCCCCGATTGGGCCGCCGTCATGGCGCTCCTGGCCGACGCCACACCGGCCACCATCCGCCTCACCGAGGTCCTGCTCAGCCATGAGAACCTCGACGGGCCCGTCTGCTCCATGCGCGGCTATGTCCTGGCCGGCGACGGCGCCGACACGCCCGCCGCCATCAAGTCCTACATCGACACCCTCTCCAGCGCCCCCATCGTCCGCTCCGTCAAGCTCGGCACCACCTCCCGCAGCATGGTCGGCAGTCTGCCCGTCCAGATGTTCGAGGTCAGTTTCTCGCCGGTGGCGCTCCCGGTCTCGCTGGCCACGGCCGGCTCCAAGCCCGTATCGGGGCCCGCCGCCGACCCCGGGAGGGACGGGCGATGAGCGACACCAACACCCGCGCCAACGTCGTGCAGCTCTTCATCGCCGCCGCGATCTGTGTCGGCGGGTACCTGCTGCTCGTCGACCCGGCGCACAAGCGACTGACGGCGGTGCGGGCCCAGGTCGTCGAGAAGTCGGCCAAGATCAAGCAGCTGCAGCAGGTGCGCGACGCCGTCCCCAGGTTCACGCAGATGGCCGAGCAGGCCGCCCACCAGGCCAGCGTCATCGAGGCCCGCAGCACGCCGGCGCGCGACCAGGGCGCCCTCTTCGCCTCCCTCGCCGCGCTGGCCGCCGAGCACCACGTCCGCCTGGACACGCTCGACCCCTACCAGGTCTCGCGCCCCACGCCCCCGCCGGCCGCGCCCGCGGCCGCCGGCGCGCCCCCCGCCCCGCCCCCCCCGAAGGACTCCGTCCTGGGCTACACCATCACCATGGTCGGGTCCTACGACGACCTGGCGCGATTCGTCAGCGCCATCCAGCACACCACCGGCTTCACCCGCATCCGCAACCTGCGCCTGTCCCCGATCACCGAGGGCACCGTCACCGCCGTGCACGCCACGCTCCAGACCGAGCACTACGCGTTCGACGCATCCGCCCCCGCCGATCCGGCCGCCGCAACGCCCGGCCCCGCCGGCGCCACCGCACGGGAGGGCCCAAGATGATCCGCCGTCTGGCCAGCCACCGCCGGTTGCTTGAGGTCGGCGCCTTGGCCGCTCCCATCCTCATCGTCCAGGCCATGGGGTACCTCTTCGCCGCGGGCCCCGCACCGGCTCCTGCGGCCGGACCGCCGACGACCGAGACGCCCGCCGAACCGATCGCGGCCGGCGCGCCCGCCAAACTCACCGATGAGCAGGCGCGCGCCGCCGACTGGCTCGCCAAGCGACCGCCACTGGGAGACCTGCACAGCCCATTCGACGCCCGTGCCAACAGCCCGCCACCTCCCCCACCCGTCACCAACCCGTCCACACCCGTCGTGACCCCGCCGGATCCGCGCGGGGATCCCAAGCCCCCCCCGCGCCAACTCGCGCCGCCCCCGATGCGCCTGACGGCGATCATCGTCAGCAACGACCTGCGCATGGCCGTCATCGACGGCAAAGTGCTGCGCGTCGGCCAGGAGGTCGCCCCCGGGTGGATCGTCTCGGACATCAACGCCCGCGGCGACCTGGTCAAGGTCACCGGCTCCGACGGCCAGACGATCGAGCTCCGTTCCCGCCCGGACTGACTTGGGGGGCGCGCCGTCTCGGGGCTCGGAGTTGTGGGGTGGGCGTCTCGCCCGCCGTCGATGGCAGATCGGGCCCGAAACCCGAACCCCGACCCCCGGAACCCGCCTGCCATATGCTCACCGGGCCGTCGGCGTCCGCCCGCCGCGCCCGGACTGTGGGGCGGGCGCCCGCCGTACGCGGAGACCGCGCATGAAGGGTTCCCTCAGGATCGGCTCCCTCGCCGGCATCGGCCTCTTCGTCCACTGGACCTTCCTCATCCTCCTGGCCTGGGTCTTCTACGACCACGTGCGACGCGGCCGGTCCCTGCACGACAATCTCCTCAGCGGCGCCGCCGCCGTCGGCTTCATCGTGGCCGTCTTCGTCTGCGTCGTGCTCCACGAACTCGGGCACGCCCTCGCCGCCCGTCGCTTCGGCGTCCGCACCCGCGACATCATCATCCTGCCCATCGGCGGCGTCGCCCGCCTGGAGCGCATCCCCGAGAACCCCACCCACGAACTCGTCATCGCCGTCGCCGGACCCGCCGTCAACGTCCTCATCGCCGCCGCCATCCTCGCCTTCCTGATTGCCACCGGCGCCCTCGCCGCCCTCCCCGGCCCCGGCGCCGATGTCGCCGCCTACCTGCGCGACGCCGGCTTCCTTCACAACCTCATGGCCGTCAACATCTTCCTTGTCCTGTTCAACCTGCTCCCCGCCTTCCCCATGGACGGCGGGCGGGTCCTGCGCGCCCTGCTCCACTACGTCCTGGACTACCCCACCGCCACGCGCATCGCCGCCGGCGTCGGCCAGGTCATGGCCGTCGGGTTCGTCCTGCTCGGCATCTTCTGGAGCCCCATGCTCATCCTCATCGCCCTCTTCGTCTTCCTCGGCGCCGGCGCCGAGGCCCAGGCCGTCCAGCAGCGCTCCGTCGTCACCGGCCTCTCCGTCGCCGACGCCATGATGCGCGAGTTCCACACCCTCGACGCCGCCGACCCCCTCTCCCTGGCCGCCGAGCGGCTGCTCGCCGGCTCCCAGCAGGACTTCCCCGTCGTCGCCCGGGAGGGGGGCGGCCGCGTCCAGGGCATCCTCCTGCGCTCCGACCTCGTGCGCGCCCTGGCCTCCAGCGGGGCCGACGCGCGCGTCGGCGAGGCCATGCGCCGCGACTGCCCCGTCGTCGCGCCCACCGACCCTCTCGACGGCGTCTTCCAGATCATGCGCGAGAGCGGCTTCACCGCGCTCCCCGTCGTCAACGGCCAGGCCGTCGTCGGCCTCATCACCGCCGAGAACGTCGGCGAGCTCATGCTCATCCGCCAGGCCATGGGCCGCCCGCAGCGCTCCTGATCTGCCCGAGCGGGGGGTGGGGGGCCTCAGAGTTCCACCGCGTCGCCCCACATCGGGCGACCCGGCTTGATCCCCAACTCGCGGTTGATCTTGTCGGCCAGGATGTCCCGCGCTCTGGGTTCCCCGTGCGTCAGGAACATCCGCGCCCGGTTGGCGGACGCCGGGAGCCCCTGGAAGTTCCGCGCCCAGGCCATCAGCCCCGTTTGACCCGCGTGCGCGCTAAGCCCACCCAGCGTGTGGACCTTGGCCCGCACCGCGATCGTCTCCCCCAGCACCCGCACCCGCTTGGCCCCGTCCACGATCTGCCGCCCGGTCGTCCCCACCGCCTGGTACCCCACGATCACCAGGTGCGTCTGCGCCCGCCACAGGCTGTGCTTGAGGTGGTGCATGATCCGCCCCCCGGTGCACATCCCCGACGCCGCGATGACCACCACGCCCCCGCTCATCTCGTTGAGCGCCTCCGACTCCTGCGCCGTGCGTGCAAAGCGCAGGTTGGCGAAGTCGAGCGGCGTCCGTCCGTGCTCAATGAGGTCCCTCGCGGGCGCGTCCAGCATCTCCTGATGCCGCCGGTACAGCTCCGTCGTCGCGATCGCCATCGGGCTGTCGATGTACACCGGCATCCCGTCGAGCCGCCCCTGGCGCGAGGCCTGCCCAAAGTAGTAGATCAGAGTCTGAGTGCGCCCGACCGCGAACGCCGGGATGAGCACCTTGCCGCGGTCGCGGCGCGCCTCGCCCAGCACCCCCACCAACTCCTCCACCGTTTCGTCGCGCCCCTTGTGGTCACGGTCGCCGTACGTGGACTCCATTACCACCACGTCCGCCCGCGTCAGCGGCGTCGGGTCATTGAGCAGCGGCGTGCCCGCCTCGCCGATGTCCCCCGAGAACGCCAGCACGAGCCGCCGGCCCCCCGCCCCGTCCTCCGCGGTCATCTCGACGCTCGCCGACCCCAGGATGTGCCCCGCGTCCACCAGGCGCACGCTCACTCCGGGCGCCACCTCGTGCGCCTGCTCGTACGGCACCGGCCGGAACAGCCCCATCACCGCGTCCACGTCCGCCCGTGTGTACAGCGGCGCCACCGCAGGCTTGCCCTGCCTCAATCGGTGCTTCGTCGCTTGCAGGGCGTCCGTCTCCTGCAGGTGCGCCGAGTCCTGCAGGATGATCTGCGTCAACTCGATCGTCGCCGGCGTGCAGAAGATCGGCCCGGCGTACCCCGCCTTGGTCAGCAGCGGCAACCGTCCGCAGTGATCCAGGTGCGCGTGCGTCAGCACCACCGCGTCCAGCCGCCCCGGCTCGATCGGCGGCATCCGCCAGTTCCTCAGCTCCGCCTGCAAGCCGCCCTGGTGCAGCCCGAAGTCCACCAGCACGCGCGCCCGGCTCGTCTGCACGAGGTAGCACGAGCCCGTCACTTCACCCGCCGCGCCGTAGAAACTCAACCTCATCCGCGGCCCCTCAAACACGGCCATCGCCCGCCGGCCGCTAGGCGAACCGCCGCACCGGCGCAGGCTCCGCAAGTCTACTCTTCCCGCATCCGGTGATGCCGGCAGCCCGACGGGGACTGTTCCACGCCGATGCCGGCCACCGCGCCATGGAGGACGACTTGGTGAAACGAGGATTCTTGCGCCGGGCCGCGACGGGGAGCCTCTCGGGGCTCAGGCGCTACCCCCGCCACATCCTCGCCTCGGTCCAACCGGCCGGACGCCCCGTTCAGAGGATCGGCCATGGCCCCGACCTCGACCACTTCGGCCGCAACGGCCTGTCGGCGCTCTGGATCGGGCACGCGACCGTCCTGCTGAGCATCGGGGGCGTGAACATCCTGACCGACCCGGTCTTCTCCCACCGCATCGGCCTCAAGATCGGTTCGCGCACCATCGGCCTGGCCCGCCTGGCCCCGCCCGCCCTTGACATCCACCATCTGCCCAGGATCGACCTGATCCTCCTCTCCCACGCCCATTTCGATCACCTCGACAAGCCCTCCCTGCGCCACCTGGCCAGCCCCGAGACCACCGTGGTGACGGCCGCGCACACCCGCCGCCTGGTCCCGCCCGGCTTCCAGCGCGTCATCGAACTCGGGTGGTCCGAGCACCTGTCCGTCGCCGGCGTCTCGCTCACGGCCCTCCGCCCCGCCCACTGGGGGGCCCGGACCGCCTACGACAAGCACCGCGGCTACAACTCGTACCTGATCCAGGCCGTCGGCCCGGGCAGCGGGTGCGAACGCATCCTCTTCGCCGGCGACACGGCGATGACCGACGCCTTCGACGCCGTCGGGCCCGTGGACCTGGCCGTCTTCGGCGTCGGCGGCTACAACCCCTGGAAGCACGCTCACGCCAACCCTGAGCAGGTCTGGTCTATGTTCAGCCGCGTGCGCGGGCGCCTGCTCCTGCCCGTGCACCACTCCACCTTCCACCTCAGCGAGGAGCCCACCGGGGAGCCCATGCAGCGGCTGCTGGCCGTCGCCGGCCCGGACCACCGCCGCATCGTCTGCCGCGACCCGGGCCAGGTCTGGTCTGCATCGGGCGCGACCACACCAACCAGCGCCGCCAGCGCCGGGCGCGGGTCCTGACTCGCGGGTTCTCGATCTGGGCCTCTCACAGCAGCGGCCCCAGCAGCTGCGCCGTGTTGTCGATCGCCCTCCACCACCACCGTCGCCGCCGCCACCGCTCCAGCGACACCTCCTTGGACCGCTCGACGTACCCCGTCTGCAGGAGCCGCAGCTTGCTCGCGAAATCGTCGTCGTACAGCAGCAGCGTCACCTCGAAGTTCAGCCAGAAACTCCGCATGTCCAGGTTCGCCGACCCGACCAGCCCGATCCGCCCGTCCACCGTGATCACCTTCGCGTGCAGCAGCCCGTCCTGGAACTGCAGGATCCGCACGCCGCACTCCAGCAGGTCCTGCCAGTGCGCCCGGCTCGCGGCCTTCACCAACAGGTGATCGGTGCGCCCGGGCACCACCATCGTCACGCGCACCCCGCGCATCGCCGCCGATTGCAGCGCGCGGCGAGTCGCCTCGTCGGGCACGAAGTACGGCGTCGTGATCAGCAGTTCCTCCTGCGCCGTGTAGATGGTCGTCAGGATCGCCTGGTGGATCGCGTCCGGCGTCGGCCCCGGACCCGAGGCAACCACCTGCACTACCTGCGACGGCCCGCCCCCACGGCGCCCCGCCTCGATCGGCGCCAGGAACTTCTCCAGCGGCCCCATGTCCTCCCCGCTGTCGGCCATCCAGTCCTGCAGGAACACCACGCCCAGCGCCTGCGCCGCCGGCCCCTCCAGCCGCACCGTCGCGTCCACCCACCGCTCCACCCGCCGCACGCGCCTCTTGCCGAACGACGAGTCGTTGAGGTTCTGGCTCCCCGTGTACGCCACCCGCCCGTCGATCACCGCGATCTTCCGGTGGTTCCGCAGGTCCAGACGCGCCAGCAGCATCCGCAGCGGATTCACCGGCAGCGCCGCCACCACCTTCACCCCCGCCGCGGCCATGCGCTCGGCCATCTCGCTGCCCAGAAACCGCTTGCTCCCCACCGCGTCCACCAGCACGCGGCACGGCACGCCACGCCCCGCCGCGCGGATCAACGCCTCGACCACGATCTTCGCCTTTCCCCCCATCGTCCAGATGTAGTACAGCAGGTGGCAATGCGATGTGCTCGCGTCGATGTCCCTCGCCAGCTCCACCAGCATCTGGTCACTGTCACCGATCAGCGTCAGCCGGTTGCCCGCCAGCGGCGGAAATCCGCCCTCGGCCGTCGCCAGCCGCGCGATCTGCCGGTAGTGCTCCTCCTGCCTGGTCAGCTCCACGTGCCGACGACGCCACACCGCCACCGCTTGGCGCTCGATCCCCGCCGTCAACTGCTCGTGCCGCGCCAGCCGTCGCCGCCCCAGGCGATTCTCGCCCACCAGCAGGTACGCCACCCCGCTGGCCAGCGGCACGAACAGCAGCAGCACCAGCCACGCCAGCGCCTCCGGCACCGGCAGCCGCCGCATGATCACGCGCGCCGACAGCCCCAGCCGGATCACCCAGTCCAGCACCAGCACCGTCCACGGCATCCAACTGGGACTCTGCATGCGCTCCTGGTGCCGCGTGGGGCGGGCGTCCCGCCCGCCGTCGAAAGGAAGGCGGCCGAGACGGCCGCCCCCCGCATCCCCGCCAGCTTCCCCGCCGTATCCTAACTCCGATGCCCCGATGGCTGCCCGCCCTCGCCCTGCTCTGCCTGGCCGCCCTCGCCCCGGCTCAGACTCCGGGCATCTTCGACGTCATCGGCCCGACCTTCGGGGGTGGCGGCGCCCCGCCGGCCGGTGGGGCGGGGGGGCACCGCCCCGATCGCGTCATCGTCTCACTCTCCGACGACGCCCCGCCCGAC
>JBGPGM010000086.1:0-7537 GCA_041483855.1 Phycisphaerae bacterium
GCTCGCGATCCCCGGCCCGGACAAAGTGGGTGAATACCGCCGCCGTCCGGTACGGCGCCGGGTCCTCCTCATCCTCCAACCACACGATGTTGGCAAAGACCAGGATCGTCCGGCCCGGCCCGGGATCCCCGGACGCCAGCCCCGGAAGCGTGATCTGGATCGCCACCGGCGTGCCCGGCGGAACCGGGCGCTCCAGCTCGAACCGAGCCCCCCCCTCGCTGATGTCGTACGCGTGCCCCTCGTTGTCGAACCGCTCGCTGTCAAGCGTCCTGGCCGCGATCGGCGTGTACATCGGCTCCATCCGGAATCGGGGGAACTGCCGGCGGTTGAGTCGGGTCTTCACATGCCTGCTCCAGCGACCCCCCGGAAACCGTGCCGAAACGGACCCGGCTCCACTGAGGCTCATCGGGCGGGCAGAATCGCAAGTTAAGACTGGTTCGACCGAACCACCCTCTTCTGGGTAGGAAGGCTCCGCCGGACCCGGAAGGGGCGTCAGTCGGCCATGTCGTCCGGCCCCGGCCACAGGCCGCGGCCACCCCCCGGTTCCGCAGCGATAAATTCGATGCTCACCCTGTCGAGCGTCACGCCCATACGGCGCTCGATCTTGGTCATCAAGTCACGCGGAAGATGCGCCAACACCTCATCCCCTAAATCGGTGGGAACGTCACACACCTTGCCATCCGATGTCACGACGTGCAGATGGTCGGAAAGGTCCGCATCGAACCGGCACGGCCCGCCCGGGCCGGCCGGGTTCCCAGGCAGCCGCCGGCACAACCCGCGCCGCGTAAACACCTCGAGCGTGTTATAGATCGTCGCCAGACTCAAACCCGGCTGGCTCTGACGCACGGTCCCATACAACTCTTCCGCCGTTGGGTGCGACTTCGAGGCGGCCAGTGCGCTGTAGATCTCCTCGCGCTGCTTCGTGCAGCGGATTCCGCGTCTGGAGAAGAGTTCACGGATGTCCTGCAGGGTCGAGTCGAGCATGGCGGTGGGCGCGCCCCGTCGTCCCTTCACCCCCTTGGAACGACTCCAAAGTATTGTCCTATCCCCTGCTTCGGGCCACCACGGCGCCGGATTCCCCAGACCCCGCTCCGCCGAGCAACCTGGTGGTTATGGGGCGCAAGCGGACTCGCCGCCGCGGAAGCGTTCGGATCAGGACAGGGAAGGACACTGGCGCCGCCCTGGGCCGTGCCCGTTCGTAACTGGTTCCGTGTGTCCAAAGCCGCATCCATCCGCGCACGTCCGCGGAGAAAAACGGGCACGGACCTCACACACCGGCCTCCCCTCCTGCCAGCCGGAACACCATCCGCCGGTGGTCTACACCGGCTTCCACGAATGTCTCCGAATCGAAGACCCACCCGATGCTCGTATAGAACCCGTACGACGTGTCCCGCGCGTGGCAGAAGAGTTCCGTCAGCCCTAGTTCCCCGAACCCCCGGCGCTCCACCGCGACGACCAGCCGCGTGCCGATCCCTTCCCCTTGCCGCTGCGGGTCCACAGCCATCTGCATCAGCTTCCCCACGCCGGGCCCCGGGTGGTTTGGCAGCAACGTGGCGCACCCGACCACGCGTGCTCCGCCGGGGTGGTCGAAGACCGCGACGAAGTGCTCGAACCGGTCCTCCACCCCGAACTCCGCCTTGAACCGGGCCATGTTGTAGCCGATCGGCCCCAGCAGCACCTGCTCGCGCAGCGCGCACTCCTGCGAGTACAGCGGGTCCTGCATCGTGATGCGCCTGATCTTGATCACCGTGGGTCATCCGAATCATCGACCACGAGCCCGCCCCGCGCCCGCCCAAGGGGCGGAAACGATAGGTCCACCGCACACTCCCCGGCACGCCACGCCGTTCCTGTCTCCACGCGATCCGCGCTCGCGGCCGGGGTAACGTTGCAGCGCGGCCCTATGAGTCGAGGTAGCCCCGGGGCGGGGACAGACAGAGAGGCGACGCCTTGGACGGACCGCGGGTCATGGAGGAACAAGAATCCAGGCTGGACGCCCCCCCTCCGGCGCGCCCGGGCGGGCCCGCGCCCGCGGCGCCCCCGCCGGCGCACCGCCGCCCGCTCGGCGTGCTCCGCCACGTCCACTTCCGCAACGTCTGGTTCGGGGCCATGGGTTCGAGCGTCGGTTCCTGGATGGAGAGCACCGGAGTTCGGTGGATCGTCGGCAACACCACCGGCTCCGCCCTGGCGCTGGGCTACCTCACCACCGCCCAGATGACCCCGATGCTCGTGCTCGGCATGGCCGGCGGGCTGCTGGCCGACCGCGTCAACCGCAAGAGCCTGCTCCTCTACACGCAAGCCGTGATGATGGTCATCGCCGCGTGCCTGGCCGCCGCCAGTTACTTCAACTATGCCACCCCGGCGGTGTTGATCCTGCTGTCCCTGCTGCAGGGCATCACCATGGCCTTCAACATCCCGGCCTGGCAGGTTCTCACGCCGCGCCTGGTGCCCCGGGAGGAACTCACCGAGGCGATCGTCCTCAACGGCCTGCAGTTTAACCTCGCCCGCATCGCCGGCCCCGCCTTGGCCGGCCTGATCATGACCTTCTCGCAGACAAACGGCGCCACCATCCTCTTCGTCGTCAACACCATCTCGTTCCTGGGTGTCCTGGCCGCCGTCGCCGCCACCCCCGATGCACCCGCACCACGCCATGACCGCTCCTCCATGTGGCGACAGACCATGGCCGCGCTTTCCTTCGTGTTCCACAACCGCGGCCCGCGCGCCGTCTTCCTGGGGATCGTCATCTTCGCCATGCTCGGCGGCCCGCTGCTGACGATGCTCCCGCTATTCGTCACCGCGGTGTACCACCGCGAGGCCGGCACGTTCGGCACCCTGCTCTCCATCGTCGGCGCCGGCGCCGTGGCGGGCATCGGCCTACTCAGGTTCCTCCCCCGGTGGTACCCCAAGCACCACTTCATCCCCTTGTCGATCCTCTCCAGCGGCGTCACCATCGGCCTCTTGTGCTCCACCGACTCGCTGCCCCTGGCCTGCATCTGCCTCTTCTTCACCGGCGCATTCTGGCTCTGGACCTTCAACCAGTCCTTTGCCGCCATGCAACTGCTCGTCGACGACCACATGCGCGGGCGCGTCATGGCGGTGTGCAACACCGCCGCCTTCGGCGCCACGCCGGTCGGCGCCCTGCTGGCCGGCGCCATCGGCGAGTACGTCGCGGGGCGCGCCGACGACGGCGCCGGCGTCCAACTCGGCGTCGGCGTCATGGGCGTGGTCCTGGGCTTCGCCGGCCTGGCCATGCTCATCTGGCGAACCCCCGAGGTGGACGGCGTCAAGCCCGGCGACACCGGCTATGAACGGCGCGCGAGCTTGTTCCACGGCATCACCGCCCTGGCCCACCGGCCGGCCGGCGCCCCCTCCCCGGACCAGCCCCCCGCCGTCTAGGTGCTCGGGCCTCGTCCAACGGCCCGCGCCCGCTCCCCCTGCTACCCTTCGTCCATGACTCCACGCAGGCCGACTCGGCAGATCTCCATCGGCGACCAACGCACCGGCGTCATCAGGATCGGCGGCGGCCTGCCGGACCGCGACGGCAACCCTACCTCCCCTGCCCCGATCGCCGTCCAGACCATGACTGCCGGCTACACGCACGAGATCGACCAGTGCGTGCTGGAGATCAACCGCCTCGCCGCCGCGGGCGCCGACATTGTCCGCGTCGCTGTCCCCGAGAAGAAGGACACCGACGCCCTCAAGGAGATCATCCCGCGCGTGCAGGTTCCGATCGTCGCCGACGTGCACTTCCACTTCAAGCGGGCCCTCGAGGCCGTCGAGGCCGGCGTGCACAAGATCCGCCTGAACCCCGGCAACATCCAGGACCGCGACGAGGTCAACGCCGTCATCGACGCCTGCAAGGCCCGCGGCCTGCCCATCCGCGTCGGCGTCAACGAGGGCTCGATCATCGAGCGCCGCGACAAGCAGAAGCGCCAGCGCGAGCTCGGCAAGATCTTCAGCGAGCACAAGCACGGCTACCTGCTCGCCATCATGATCGCCAAGCTCGAGGAGTACCTCGACATCTTCTACGCCAAGGACTTCTTCGACGTCTGCATCAGCGCCAAGTCCATGGACGCCGGCATCGTCATTGACGCCTACACCGAGATCGCCAAGCGCTTCGACCACCCCCTGCACCTGGGTGTCACCCACGCCGGCCCCAAGGAGACCGGCGCCATCCGCTCCGTCGTCGCCCTGGGGGGCCTGCTCATCAACGGCATCGGCGAGACGATCCGCATCTCCTACGCCAACGATCCCATCTACGAGGTCGAGGACGGCCTTGAACTCCTCTATTGCCTCGGCCTGCGACAGCGCATCGGCGTGGACCTCATCGCCTGCCCCACCTGCGGACGCATCCAGGTCGACCTCTTCACCCTCATTCAGGACGTCCGCAAGGCTCTGGCCGCGAAGGTCACCGTGCCTATGAAGGTCGCCGTCATGGGCTGCATCGTCAACGGGCCCGGCGAGGCCGAGGGCGCCGACGTCGCCGTCTTCGCCGGCGACCGGCGCGGCATCATCTACGTGCAGGGCGAGAAGGTCGCCAACGTCCCCGAGCCCGAGATCCTCGACCGCCTCCTGGCCGAGTGCCTGGCCTTCCAGGACAAGGTCCGGCGCGGCGAGGCCAGGCTCGGCGACAAGAAGGTCGAGATCATCCCCCCCGACCCCATCGGCGAGCTCGGCTCGGGCTTCGACAAGATCGCCGCGGGCATGGTCGAGAAGCGCACCGTTCACGCACCGCTCACAGTCGGGCGGTCGTGATCGCCGTGCACACCCGCACCCGGGAAAGGTGAAGCGATGTCGGATGCACGGGCCCTGCGCCCCGTCCTCTTAATGGCCCTGCTCGCGGCCGCGGCCTGCTCCGCCGATCGTCCCGCCAATCCCTCCTTTCAACTGACCCTGGCCGATGCCGACGCCGCGCTCGTCCAGATGCGCGCTCAGCCCATGCACCTGCACCGCCCGCTGGTCGTCATCGGCGGCATCTACGACCCCGGTTGGGGCATTGCCGACCTCGCGGCCCAGCTCCGATCGCTCGTCTCCACCGACACCCCGGTCCTGGCGGTCGGCTCGTTGGGCTCCGGGACGATGGCCCTCTGGCGCGACGGGGTCATCGACCGAATCGAGACCGCCTGCCCCAGCGACCGCCCCGGCTGGACCGTAGACGTCGACGTCGTCGCCTTCTCGATGGGCGGCCTCGTCGCGCGCTACGCGGCCATGCCCCGCTCCGACGGCGCCGACCGCCTGCGCATCCACAACCTCTTCACCATCTCCACTCCCCACCGCGGCGCCAGGCTGGCCGACTGGCCCACCCTCGACGACCGCGTCGTGGACATGCGGGCCGGCTCCGCATTCCTGGCCGACCTGGACACCGCCCTGCCCGAATGTACCTACGACCTCTTCTCCTATGTCCGGCTCGGCGACGTGATCGTCGGCCAGGTCAACGCCGCGCCCGCCCCATCCAGCGCCTGGTGGGTGCCCAACATCCCCTTGCAGATGTCGCACCGGGACGCGTACCGAGACCCGCGCATCCTGGCCGACATCGCCCGCCGCCTGCGCAGCGAGCCTCCATTCTCGACTAGCCCGCCCGCCCCGTTGCCCGGCGGGCGCGGCTGACGCACCGCGGCCGCCGCGCCACCATGCACCCATGCCCCGATGCCCACCGCCGCACCACAACTTGAACTCCTGCCGCCGATGATCCAAGCCCTCTCCCGGCTGGTCACCGATCGCGTCCACAACCCGGACTTCCCGGCTGCCGACGGCATCATCCAGGCCGAGTGGCGCCGCATGGCCGCCCAGCCCCGCGCCCTGGCGCGCCCCCTCGTCGTCCTCGGCGGCTGGCGCGCCCCGCACTACGGGGCCGCGGGTCTAGCCCTCCGCCTCGCCCAACTCACCAGCGCCCGTCCTGAGCAGGTCCTGCCCGTCTCCTTCTTCTGGCGCGCCAGCTTCCCGAGCATCCTCGGCAAAACGATTAACCGCATCCACGCGGCCCTCCTTTCCAACCCCGCCGACGGCCCCATCGAGATCGACATCGTCGGGATCTCGATGGGCGGGCTGGTCGCACGGGCGCTGGCCGCCGAGATCGACGGCCCGGGCACGCTCGGCGACGGCCCGCACCCCGGCGCGCCGCTCGACCGCCTGCGCATCCGCCGCATCTTCACCATCGGTACGCCCCACCGCGGCGCGGCCCTGGCCCGCTACCTCGTCCCCGACTCCGCCGCCCGCACCATGCGCCCCGGCTCGGCCCTGCTGGAGTGGCTCGATGCGCACCTGCCTCGGCGCGACTACGAACTCGTCTGCTACGCGCGCCTGCGCGACGGCTGGGTCGGCGCCCGCAACACCGCACCCCCAGGCATGGACCCCATCTGGACCAGCGGCCTGCGCATCCTGAGCCACCTGTCCATCGGGCACGACCGGCGCATCCAGGTGGACCTCGCCCGCCGCCTCCGCGCCGAGCCCCCGCTCGCGGTGCGCTCCTCACCCCCACCCTGCGACTGAAGCGGCGTCGTGGACCCCTCGCTCCGCCGGGCGCCAGGCGAATCCCCTCCCTTACTTCCCCGTCCCTTCCGGCTTCATCATCTTCAACTGCTGATCGATCATCTGCCGGATCATCTGGCGGATCTGCTTGGCCTCCGCCGCCGCCGACCCCAGCGTGCTCAGGTCCACGTCGATCGCCGTGTTCCACGCTGCGCCCGACTCGCGGTAGTGCAGGTCCTCCGTCAGGCGCCGCTCCAAGTCCGGCATGTGCCCGGCGCCATAGATGATCCCGATCGTGCGCACACCCGGCTCCTCCTTGATCATCTTCGCCAGGTCCTCCTCCACCACGGTGTTGCGGTCCTTGATGATCACATCCATCAGCGCTCCCATGTCCCCCGGCAGCGCCGTCAAGAGCTCGTCCGCGCGCCCGAGCATCTCCACCATCAGTACCTTGCCGATCGTCGAGAACATCGGGCTCGACCCCAGCATCCGCAGCACCAGCCCCGCCAACCGCGCCGTCAATGAACTGCCGTCCAGCAACGTGAACAACTGGTCCGATTCCCCGCCGCCCTGCTCCAGCCGGTCCTGCACCTGGTCCACCGACAGGTCGCTGTTCCGCCAGTTCCGCTTGTTGTGATCCATCTCGTCCAGCTGGAACGTCAGCCCCAGCGCGCCGGCCAACTGTTGCTGGATTCCCCCGCCCTTGCCGATCTCCTGGGCCTTGACCCGCGGCTGTGCGCTGTACGCCAGGTCCGCCGCGGCGCCCTCACCCCCCGGCGCCCCGTCCGCTCCCAGGCTCACCACGTCGAATGTCGCCTTGGCCGCCGGCTTGTGGGCAGGGTTCGCTGCGTCCCCCGCAGCGGGCGCGCCCACCGCCGGCTCCGGCGCACGCACCGTGTAAACGAACGCGTGCCCCCACGCGTCGTCCAGCGATCCGGCGATCAGGTCCGCCACCCGCTTGTCCGCACCCGCGGCGAGTTCCTGGAGCGTCGCCGGGTACGACCCGTGCTCGCGCTTCGCCTGCTCGATGAACGTCGTCAGGAATCGGATCCGCCGCTTGGTCGCCTTGACC